>NZ_JBYCCT010000041.1:0-10987 GCF_057473865.1 Coleofasciculus sp. H7-1 | reverse complement strand
CGTCGTGCGTCAGGCAAACTGGAAAAGGCTTCCACAATGGCAAGCGTTCTCATAGCTCGATAAGAAAAATTCGTTGAGCTTTAGCTTACTGGATTTCACCCTCTCTGTCTAGAATGAAATAGCCCTGGCTGGGTAGTGTGGCAGTTTTTTATGAAGACTTTGCAAAGTTATCCGCCACCAATGGGATTCCCATCTCTAATACTTGTAGCAAACTGAGAATGTAACAGAGTGTGTCAGAAGTGCCAACGATTGGGTTAGGGTTTGGTAAAGACTGCCCGGTTCAATGGCATAGCGGTCAGAAGCCTTGTATAGCGGCATACGCCAGCGCGATCGCTTCTTCGCTCTACAATACACGCTCATCCAGTCTAGGGTCATCTATCTGTTCGTCTCCTTCGTTGCTGCCTAAAAACTCTAGTGGTAGAAATTCTCACGTTTCGTCAACAGGGAAAGAGCCTTGATTCTTCCGGTATACCTACGCTAATGGATGCTTTTGTTCTAGTTGTTGGAACTGATGCATTTCTGGCAACATTTCTGAAGCGAATCGGCGCTTTAGTGGGTGGCACAGTTGAGGCTGCCTCCCAGCTAGATGAGGTCATCCCGCTGCTGGAAAATCGACTGCCCTATATCTTAATTTTGCAGGCAAGTCTGGAGGGCAGTTTGGAATTCTGTTATCAGCTCAAACAACACGCCCAACTAGCAGGGATTTACTGCATCTTGATAGAAGACAGACCCGAACTTGCCCGCGAACAAACGCTTTCCGATCGGCACCGGAAGTTGGCACTTATGGCAGAAGCTTTAGAAAAAGGAGCAGATGCTTACTTGCAAATTGCCCCACTCAGAAGAAGGAGTGCTGCCCTTGCACAAGAAGAGATCGAGTTGCAAGACCGCTTACTGGCGGCGCAAATTCAGATGGGATTACGTAAGGTACAAAACTATCGCCAATTGATACGAACCAACGATTTATTGTCAACAATGGCGCTGGCTGACCCGCTAACAGAATTGAATAATCGTCGCGCTTTGGAATGGGAATTGCCCCGGCAGATTCAAAATGCTCGGACTCGCTCAATACCGCTGAGTTTAGTGATGTTGGATGTGGACTATTTTAAGTCTATTAACGACACCTACGGGCATCTGATCGGCGATCGCGTTCTGCAACTACTCTCCGCCCGTCTGCAACACAGCCTGCGCTTTCAAGACACTCTCTTCCGCTACGGAGGTGAGGAATTTGTCGTGATTCTCAGCGACACAGATGTTAAAGAGGCTCCGATGGTAGCGCACCGTCTGTGTCGCTTGATCTGCGAACAACCCTTCAGAATTAATCCCACCCTGGCACTCACGATTACGATCAGTCTGGGGACAGGCACCCTAAATGCGACGGACGATATTAAAGGAGTGAATTTGCTGCAACGCGCCGATCAAAACCTTCTGCAAGCCAAATCTGATGGTCGCAATCGGGTTGTTAGTGAATAATTGCTAATTGGGGAAAAGGTAGAAATTCTCTCGCTCAATTTTTACCTGTTAAAAACTACAGAAAGTGTATTGGAAATTACTACTTGCTGGGGCTGAAAGGGGTATACTTAGATAATAGAAATCTGTCTAAAAAATTTATCATAGCCTAGTTCTTCCTTATCAAGATTAGTATACCAGAAAAAAGTAGGTGAAGTCTAGGATGCAGAGAAAAAAACTTTCGATTAATTCTATGAATTGGTAATTAACTAATGACTACTGATGATTAACTCCTAACAAGATGTTGCTGAAGCACCTGATAACACTCCTCGACTGAGGCGCGTTCTTCCATCGTCGCCACCAGCGCTTCGTAGGCGGGATAGTTTTCCTCAATTAGAGTCCGTGCTTGGATCGCACTGGCACGCTCTTTCTGCTGAACGCCGCTTTCCTGCCGTCCTAGTGTCACATCTCTAATTTTTTGCCTGTCTTCTGCGCCTCCCTCAGCGCTACCGTATACCAAAATCTCGGCGGCGATACCTGCCATCCAGACGGTGCAGAATCGATCCAGTATGACTTGCATCTCCCAAGGCGTTGTCGTTTCTTGCTGCAATTTTTGGGTATCAAATATCACCCCACCTTGCCCAGGATTTCCTTGCTTGAAGCTTTCCCAGGCGCTGAGAGTGTAGCCGGTGATGGGAATTTCTAGTAAGTAAGCGACGAAGAAATGACCGGCTTCATGCCGCAATACGCGATCGCGATATTTGGAGTCAGCACCGGCAAACAACTCCAAAAGTAGCGTCATGCCTTTGCCTTGGAAGCTGAGGGTGTCAAGGGTTGCCAGTCCCATAATGCTAATCGTTGCGATCGCGGGGATTGTCGGTGATATGTTCAACATTGGCCCCAACAAACTAGAAAGCGTTATCGCAAAGACGCCAATGGCAATTAGATTTAGGGCAGTTTGTTGCATGATATTGAGGTCTAAGTGAATTAAAAATTAAAAATGCTTGCATTAAAAATTCACAATCCTAATTTTTAATTTTTTCCGAATTGTTTGGCTTTGTAAAATGTTTCCAGACTATCGCGATCGCCTACATAGCGCCAGTGCCACGGTTCATAACTAACGCCCTGGGGATTGTTGCGGGGAAACGATATCTCAAAGCTATAGTAAGGGGCGTTCTTCTGAAGCCACTTAAAAGCCGCAGTATTTTCAAAGTTAGGACTGAGATTCGTTGCTGGTACTCTTCCATCACCCACGTCTATCGCGTACCCAGTATGATGTTCGCTGTGACCGGGAGGCGCACTCACTTTTGCCCGTTCGGCGGCTGACTGTCCGCGCTGCGCCTTGGTGTCAAAATATAAATGCTGCTGTTCGCGAGTAGAGCGAAATCCGGAAATTGGCACGATGATAATGCCGGAAGCTCGCGCCGCTGCTACCATCGCTGTATATTGTCTGGCGGCAGTGTGACGCATTTTCAAGCGACCATCCGCTGTAATCGCCTCAAGTTCGGACTGGGGTGCCTCTTGGTAGGGAAAGTGTCCAAAGAGGGTATTGGCTTCTGCTGTGGCTGGAGGCGTTTGAATGCCTAGAATTTCATTTTGGACAGGCGTTGACGCATTCGATTCGGGTACGGGACGGGGGAGTAAGATACCGATAATCAGCGCGATCGCTCCCAATCCCAACAAACCGCCAAACAGGAGAATCGGCTGCCACTGTCGCTGGCGTCGTCTGAGGTGCGGCGTATCCCGCAACGCCTCCGGAATATCGTCTATCGGCAGTGCCGAGACCTTGGGTGGTTTTCCAGGCATACCCGCGTTTTCCAAAAGAGCCACTCCTGTTGTTTTTGTGGTTAGTTATCAATTCTTAGATATCCAACAACGGCACTGAGACTCAACACTTAACTTTAACAAGCATTTTAGACTGAGCGAAGTCTATCAACAGCTGCCGTGTATTTCCAGATGCCTCATCATCAACCCTGATGCTTAACATGAATAGAGGCTGACAAAGTATCGTACAGGTGCCAGTCTAATACTTCTGCTGACAACCCATGAGACGATGCCTAATATAGGAATTCAACTGCTGGAACTCTATTTCCGGCTAGGTGGCGGCATTTTGTTGGGATGGGTTTTGGGTCGCCAACTGCCCAAAGTCGTTCCCACCTATTTAGGTAAGTTTCTCTTTTGGATTGGAGTACCAATTGGCATTGTGGCGTTTCTGCGTCACGCCGACTTATCTGGACCAATCTGGATTGCACCCGTCGCGGCTTGGGTGGCAATTTTGGTGGGAGCCGGATTAGCCTGGTTTTGGATGGGAAGGCAAGCCTCGCAATTCCCCAAAAAAGCTTGGAGTAAACCCACTCAAGGAAGTTTTCTATTAGCCTCAATGGTCGGGAACACCGGCTACTTGGGTTATCCCGTCACCCTAGCTCTCGTAGGGCAGCAATACTTTGGCTGGGCGCTGTTTTATGACCTGATGGGCACCACGCTGGGAGCCTACGGCTTGGGCGTTGTCTTGGCGGCTCGTTTTGGTATTCGGGTGGGGAAGGGCGGGGAGACGCCCCTACAGGCAGTGCTGATTAATCCAGCGCTGTGGAGTTTTGGTTTTGGGCTGGGTTTTCGCAACTTCCCACTGCCCGAACCAGCTGAACAGTTGCTGCAAATTATCGCTTGGAGTGGAGTTGTACTGGCTTTGGTGCTAATCGGAATGCGCCTAAGCCAGCTTTCTTCCTGGGGTAGCCTCCCGTCGGCATCTGTCAGCTTGGGGATTAAAATGCTGCTAGTTCCGCTGGTGCTGGGCGGCGGAGTTGGCCTGCTGGGTGTGAGTGGACCACCCCATCTGGTCATCGTTTTACAGATGGCAATGCCTCCCGCTTTTGCCACGCTCATCTTGGCGGAAGCCTACAATCTCGACCGAGATTTAACCGTGACGGCGCTGGTTGTCGGGACTATAGGACTTTTGTTGACCCTGCCGGTTTGGTTGGTGTTATTTGGTCGCTGAAACAGCAACATATCTTTGGGCTAACTCGGATGGATCGATCTGTTCGTATTTTTCAAAGGGTTGGTGAATCCAGGGGTTTTCTGGTAGATAGTCCGCGTAGTAGTCAGGCGCGATCGCAGACCCAGCTTTGTACCAGATGACAGCGGTACGAATCTGCTCGACATCAGCAGCATAATGATGTTTCAGCCAAGGGATGGCTTCCCGAAGGGTGATGCCAGAATCAACTAAGTCATCCACCAGGAGAATGCGGCTACCCAGATGAGGGGAAGTCATGGTGAGATCGCGGGCAAAGGCGAGAGAACCCCGGAAGCGATCGCCTGTGCCACCGTAAGAAGTGGCAGCTAAAATTGCCAACGGTTTGCGGTAAATTCGCGATAAAATATCACCCACCCGTAGACCGCCCCTAGCAAGGCAGACAATCTGGTTAAAGTCCCAGCCGGATTGATAAATGATTGCCGCTAACTGTTCGATTTTTTGGTGGTACTCTGACCATGACACGTAAAGCTCTGGTATAACAGACACAATTCCACAAGTTTAGAGAACAGTACAAATGCTATAGAACAAATGCTATAGAAATTCCCGCTCTTGGGAGACAGATGCGATACTTTTTTGAAATTTTCAACTTCCCCCTGCCATCAGCCAACTGCCATGAGTGATTCTTCCTCTTCTAACCATGCCGCCGCGACACCCGACAGCGAAAAGCTAAAATTGAGTACCAAACTGGCTTATGGTGCCGGTGATGTGGGTGCTGCTATCACCGCAAATATTGGGGTGTTTTATACCGCCTATTTTCTGACCGATGTCGCCGGAATCGCCGCTGGACTAGCGACTTGGATTCTCCTGATTGGCAAGGTTTGGGATGCAATAAACGATCCGATTGTCGGGGTGCTTAGCGACAGAACAAACTCGCCACGCTGGGGGCGTAGGCTTCCCTGGATGTTATATGGGGCGATTCCGTTTGGAATCACATTCTTTTTGCAGTGGCTAGTTCCTCGATTTAGCGCCAATGACTCTGCGAATCAATGGGGATTGTTCTGGTATTACATAGTCATTTCGATTTTGTTTAATTCGTTTTACACCGCTGTTAATTTACCCTACACTGCCCTAACTCCAGAACTTACTCAGGACTACAACGAACGCACCAATCTCAACAGCTATCGGTTTGCTTTCTCCATTGGAGGAAGTATCGTATCTGTAATTGCGTTCGGAATCATCGCCGCTTTGATTCCTAATGACCGCATCCAGCAATATTGGGTGATGGGCGTCGTTTGTGCAATTTTGTCGGTCTTACCTATTTATTTGTGTATTTGGGGGACACGCGATCGCATTTTGGCAAGGGCGGCACAAAATCCCACCTTTGAGCAACCTGTTTCCCTCCCAATTTTGGAACAAGTACGGATTGTTTTGAGCAATCGCCCCTTTTTATATGTTGTGGGAATTTATCTGTGTTCCTGGTTAGCTGTCCAGGTCACTGCTGCGATCATTCCTTATTTTGTTCTCAGTTGGATGCGCTTAAGCGATGCACTCGTTGCCCAAGTAATTCTAGCGGTGCAGGGAACAGCATTGTTGATGCTGTTTATCTGGAGTAAGCTTAGCCAGCGATTCGGTAAAAAAGCCGTTTATTTTATGGGAATGAGCGTGTGGATTATTGCACAGGCGGGATTGTTTTTCTTACAGCCCGGTCAAATTGCTTTCATGTACGTGCTGGCGGTGATGGCAGGTTTTGGCGTTTCTACTGCTTATTTGATCCCGTGGTCGATGCTGCCAGATGTGATTGAATTAGATGAACTAAGAACCGGACAGCGGCGGGAAGGGATTTTTTACAGCTTCATGGTGTTCCTGCAAAAAGTCAGTTTAGCTGTTGCAGTGGCTTTAGTCTTGAAAAGCCTGGAGTGGAATCAATATATTCGGTCTACCCCAGACAACTTAGCCCCAATTCAACCGGATTCTGCACTTTTAGCGATTCGCATCGCAATTGGGCCTCTGCCAACAATTGCCTTGATTGGTGGTTTAATCCTGGCATACTTTTATCCTCTCACTCGCGAGGTTCATGCCGATATCTTACTTAAACTTAAAGAACGGAAATTAAAAGCCCAATAGCTCTTATCAATGAGTTTTTAGGTTTGAATGGGTGGGTTATAAATTCACCCATTCTGGAAGTTTTTTTTCTAGAATTATGGACTTTCTTGATTTTTTTTGATATACTAAAATCGATAAGGAAGAAATACCTGATAATAATTTTTTGAGACATATTTCTATTATCTAAGAATACCTCTTCAAGGCATGGCGAGTAGTTACTGGCGATACATTTTCCAAGAAAATTGTATTTTTAAAAGTTTTGAATCATTGCATAGGGCACCAGCATTATTCATTCAGCTAATCGCTAATAAAGGCATAGGAATTGCTACAATACGCCCAAAACTAAGCAAAGCAAATATCCCTGGAGAAAAGCAAATCGGTAAAGGGGAAGGAAAAAATTCCTTTAGGCTTTTCCAAAGGATTTCTTGCCGACAGGAACTTACTCAACCAGTTGTAAAGTAGAAATTAACCCATCCGGGTATTTCTCAAGCGCCTTTTGTTTGGCAACCTTGTGATCTACATCCAGAAAATACTCACCGCTATCTGCCTCAATCGCGATAAACCAGTCAGCATGATCTTTCATCAATTGGGGGCTAACTTGTTCAAAAATTGCGCGACAACGCTTAATAAAAGTAGGAATACCGGCGGGTGCTTTTCCAGTCATGGGTTGCCCTGTTCCGAAAAAAGCGCGGGATTCTCTCTTAACTAGAGACTCAATTAAATCGGCATCTGTTGGCAATGCTGCTGTTAGAACTTCGCTGCCTGATTGTGTTACTAAAACATCATCTTCTATGCGAATTCCGCGTACATCATCAAACTGAGAAAGGCGATCCCAATTCACCACATCCTGATATTTTGCCCGAAAATCGGGGTCATTTAAAATTGCCGGAACTTGATAGAATCCTGGCTCAATGGTGACTAACATTCCAGAGCGTAAGGGGCGATTCAGCCGGAGATAAGCTAAACCGAAGCGATCGCTCCGAATTCTCCCCTCTTCATACCCCGCCAAATCGCCCAAATCTTCCATATCGTGGACATCCAAACCCACCAAATGACCGATTCCGTGAGGGAAAAATAGGGCGTGAGCATCCATTTCTACCAAATCTTCAGCATTACCTCGCAGAATGCCTAAATCCACCAACCCTTGGGCAATCACAGTCGCTGCCTGGAGATGAATATCCCCATACTCCACATCCGGGCGGATTTGGGCAATGCAAGCATCGTGAGCCGCCAAAACCAAATTATAAATATCTCTTTGGGTAGAAGAAAACTTACCTGATACAGGCAAAGTCCGCGTGACATCTGCTGCCCAGCCCATCGATGTTTCAGCACCCACATCCGCCAGCAGCAAGCCTCCCGATTGCAGGGGGTGGTAATACTGCTGATTGTGGAGAACTTCCCCGTGAACGGTGACAATACTGGGGTAAGCGCAGCTCATATTATGAGAGATGATGACACTCTCCATTGCCGCACGCACACCTGCCTCCAACTTGGCGCTGGGTATGGCAGCCATTCCCGCTAAGTGAGCTTCCACGGTGACAGATGCAGCTTGTCGTAATTCTGCCAAAGCACCTGCATCGTGGCTGAGTCGCAACAATACAATCGCTCGTGCTAACTCCCTGTCAATTCCCTCAGATGCATTTGCGGATGCGATCGCGCGATGCATTATCTGAGCTTGTTGCTGCCCAGTAGCAGCATCCTGCACCGAGATAGTCGCAGCATCGGCTGAGCGTAACTCCAATTCTGCCATCGAAAATGCTGCATCCGCCCCAATCGCTTGGGCAATTTTCTCACGTTTGGGCATTTCTCCATGCCAGAGGGCACTTGCAGGAGACGCATCATCCATAAACAGTTCTAGTTTCCCGGCTTCGAGTCGGATCGCCGCATTTTCCAGAGGTAGCCCCGCAAAATAGAGGAAATGACTGCTGGCGCGAAACGGGAAAGTATTTGCCGGATAATTTCGGGAACTACTACGCCCAGACCAGAGAATAACTGGAAAATCAATTAGCTCGGCGAGTCGCTGCCGCCGGTGAAGCAGAGTAGCGGCAAACGTGCGATTTCTCTGAAGTTGCATCATAGCGAGTAGAGGCAGTTTATAACTTATCCCTTCTGTTATTTAAGTTTAACCTTACCTAAAAAACCATTACCCATTCGCCATAAACCGCCTCAAGACAACCGAGGGCGTATCCTGTAATGCCGATAACGCCAATAATCGTGTAGGATTTTGTCGTGATCGAAGCATAAATCGGTGGGAATTCGCCAAGATTCAAAAATTCCGACAGCCTTGGCATCATCAGCAGCTTGAGGTTCGCCCGTTGCCGTGGCGATAAACACAACGCTCATCGTGTGAGTTCGCGGATCGCGGCTGGGATCGGAATACACCTGGAATTGTTCAATTAACTCCACCTGTAAGCTAATCTCTTCCTCCGCTTCGCGCCGCGCCGCCGCTTCCGCTTTCTCCCCGTAATCAATAAAGCCACCCGGAATTGCCCAACCATAAGGTTGATTTTGGCGCTCAATTAATACAATCGGTCGATGCGGTCGATCGAGCAGTTCAATAATGATATCGACAGTCGGAGCAGGGTTTCGGTAAGTCATTCTGATATATTGCCCCCAAACGAGCGGGATCGAGGGAAAAATGGCTGAATTAATTCTGCCGCGATCGCTGTCACTTCTGACGGCTGAAATACCAAATGCAACCCTCCCTAGGAGTGGGTGTCAAACTTCTGCGTCCCATGATAATCTCAAATCGTTCGCATCCTCTCCATCAGGTTATTTATGCCGTTTCCTAGATCCAGTGGCCTTTTGCTACACCCCACTTGTTTTCCCAGCCGGTTTGGCATCGGCGATCTCGGTTTAGAAGCCTATCGCTTTATTGAGTTTTTGGTGGAGAGTTCCCAGCAATTTTGGCAGGTTTTGCCATTAGGACCAACCGGCTATGGCAATTCTCCCTATATGTGCTATTCAGCACTGGCGGGAAATCCCTTACTGATTAGCCCTGAAAAACTGCGCGACGAAGGATTACTAACCGACGACGATTTTTCTGGATTGCCAGAATTTCCCCTAGACAGGGTGGATTTTGAGCGGGCGATCCAGACCAAAATGCCTTTGCTCGCCAAAGCCTGCGAAAACTTTAAAGCCAAAGCGTCACCCTTGCAGCAACAGGAATTTGCAAGTTTTTGTAAGGCGGCTGACTGGCTTGATGATTATGCCTTATTTATGGCGCTCCGGGAAGCCCACGGACACGCTAGTTGGTATACTTGGGAACCGGAAATTGCCAAACGCCAACCGGAAGCCTTAGAACAGTGGCGGCAGCGGCTGAATGATGAGATTTATTACCACAAATACTTGCAGTTTGAATTTTTCCGCCAGTGGACTCAACTGAAAAGCTATGCCAACTTGGGCGGCATTGAGATTATTGGCGATATTCCAATTTATGTGGCTCACGATAGTGCCGATGTCTGGTCGCATCCAGACATCTTTTGCTTGGATGAACAAACCGGGGAACCGGCGCTGATGGCTGGAGTTCCACCCGACTACTTCAGCGCCACAGGTCAGCTGTGGGGCAATCCAGTCTATAACTGGGAGAAGTTGCAGCAGCAAAACTTTAAGTGGTGGATACAGCGCTTTGAGTCTTTGTTGGATTATATTGACATTATTCGGATTGACCACTTCCGAGGGTTCCAAGCCTATTGGGCGGTTAAGCAGGGCGAAACGACTGCCATGAATGGGGAGTGGATTGAGGCTCCCGGAGAAGCTTTCTTTAAGCTACTCAACGACAAATTAGGCAAGCTACCCATCCTGGCTGAGGATTTGGGCGTGATTACCCCAGAGGTTGAGGCGCTGCGAGATAAGTTTGGATTTCCGGGGATGAAGATTTTACAGTTTGCCTTTGGTTCGGATTCTGGCAACGGCTTTTTGCCTTTTAACTATCCGCGCAACTGTGTGGTCTACACCGGCACCCATGACAATGACACCACTGTAGGCTGGTTCTATCAACTTTCAGACTATGAAAGGGAGAAGCTTCTGCGTTATGTGGGTTGCATCAGTTCCGAAGGCATCCACTGGGATGCAATCCGACTGGCGATGGGTTCGGTGGCAAATCAGGCAATTATTCCTTTTCAGGATCTTTTGGGATTGGGGAACGATGCCAGAATGAATTTTCCCGGCAAAGCAGAGGGGAATTGGGAGTGGCGGTATCGGTCTGAGGCGGTGAACAAAGAGATCGGCTTTCGCCTCAAAACCCTAACTGAAACTTTTGGTCGCGCCCCGATTAAGAATCAGGACTGAGGGATGAGGACTGAGGACTGAGGACTGAGGACTGAGGGATGAGGGATGACCTAGCAAAGTCTCATTCTGTTGGCGCAGTTCTTCTTCGGCTACGTGCAATTCTTCTAAGGCGGTTTTTAATTCCTCCAGCGATACCGCTAGCAGCTCTGGTTGTTGCCGGGGCGATTCGCTGACACG
>NZ_JBYCCT010000040.1:0-147159 GCF_057473865.1 Coleofasciculus sp. H7-1 | reverse complement strand
GTCGTGCGTCAGGCAAACTGGAAAAGGCTTCCACAATGGCAAGCGTTCTCATAGCTCGATAAGAAAAATTCGTTGAGCTTTAGCTTACTGGATTTCACCCTCTCTGTCTAGAATGAAATAGCCCTGAAATGTTGAGGATGTCCATCCATCCGCTCTAAAATGGTCTTACGAGGCTGTAAAGTTAGCCAATGCTGGCTAAGCAGGTGTTTTAGTAGTTCGCTGCTGGTTGTTTTTCCTTTGCCAGAATTTATACTAAATATATATGTGTCTCTTGATCCAAATTTACGCTCAGCATAAAACTTCCTGCACTTTTAACTACTACGAGAATAACGTAGCAATGTCTTATAAGTCTTGACAATACAATTGCAATCGCCCAAACATCGCTTTTAACTCAACATCTGCCAAGGCGATCGCGCTCTTCCTTTATCTCTTTTCCAATTATTGTGAGATAGGATGCCAGAAAGAGGAATAAAAAAGAAAAATGTCACAGCAGCAACTTCAATGGCAAATCCAGTCAACGGTTGAACCACCGGCGGCATTTATTGACGAAGTCAGACGCCACGCCCCAGGATTACCCGGACATTATGCCGCACAGCTGTTGTGGCAACGGGGGATTCGCGATATTCAGCAATTATCGGGGTTTTTAAATTCTCAGTTGTATCACCCGGCAAGTCCCTTTGAATTTGGGCAGGAAATGCAATGGGCTGTGGAACGATTAATAAAAGCCCGTAACGCGGGGGAAAAAGTTTCCATTTGGGGAGATTTTGATGCTGATGGGATTACCGCAACATCGGTTCTCTGGGATGGACTAGGACAGTTTTTTACCCAGCAGCAGCTCGTTTATTACATTCCCAATCGTTTAACCGAGTCTCATGGACTCAATGAACGGGGAATTGATGCCCTTGCTAAGGATGGAACGAAGCTAATTGTAACTTGCGACACTGGCAGCACAAATCTGAAGGAAATTGAATATGCCCATCAGCTAGGGATTGATGTAATTGTCACGGATCACCACACCCTGCCAGAGGAACGTCCAGCGTTGACAGCTATCATCAACCCCCGCTATTTATCCAACGATCATCCGATGTTTCACCTTTCGGGTGTGGCAGTTGCCTATAAGTTAGTAGAAGCACTTTATGAAACTTTGCCAGATGTTCCCCAACAGCCATTAGAAGATTTATTGGATTTAGTGGCAATTGGTTTAATTGCCGATTTGGTGCAGTTAAGCGGTGATTGTCGCTACTTGGCACAGCGAGGAATTTCAGTGCTGCAACAGCAAACCAAAAAACGGAATCGTCCTGGGGTAGCTCGTCTATTGGAATTGTGTCAGAAAAGTGGCGATCGCCCAACGGACATTTCTTTCGGTCTTGGCCCTAGAATTAACGCGGTTAGCCGCATTCAAGGCGATGCTTCCTTCTGCGTGGAGTTACTCACCAGCCGCGATGAGAAGCGCTGTCAGCAGTTGGCATTAGAAACAGAATTAGCCAATGCCCGTCGTAAATCATTGCAAAAAGATGTCGCCGCTGAAGTTAATAAAAAACTAAGCCAGTTGGACTTATCAACTACTAGCGTCATTGTTCTTTGCGATACTCAATGGCCTGTCGGTGTTTTGGGTTTAGTGGCGGGGCAAGTGGCGCAGGAAACAGGGCGTCCTACCATTTTGTTGAGTACAGAAGGCGACTTGAGTGAAAACGCTTTAGCACGCGGTTCCGCCCGTTCTGTGAATCAAGTCGATCTTTACCAGTTGGTGAAAGCGCAAGAACACCTATTACATCGATTTGGCGGTCATCCCTTCGCCGCTGGGTTGAGTCTCCAAGTTGATAAGATTCCCCTGTTTACAGAAGCTGTTAACCAGCAGTTGCGAGCTTCTGTCGGCACCCCAGATGGGACACCTTTAGCTCCTATTGTGCAGGCAGATTTGGTGTGTACGGTAAGCGAATTAGGAAGAGATTTGTTTTGGGAATTGAAACTATTAGAACCATGCGGTATGGGCAATCCAGCGCCAAAACTGCTGATTCAAAATTGCTGGTTTGAAAATAGTTGGAATAGCAATACTCAGGACTTAAAAGGCGCAAAAGTTCAATATATCAAAACTACTTTTAAAATTCGGGATGACTCTTGCGAAACCGGGTTTTCAGGAATCTGGTGGGGACATTATAAGGAAGACTTACCCCAAGGTAGATGCGATGCAATTGTCGAGCTTGATTTTAATAGCTACGAAAATCCCAATAAAGGGATCAGACCTCACTATGAAGTGCGGATAATTGCCGTGCGTTCTTTAGCACAGCCGCATCAGTTAGGCACTCCTAACCAGATAGACTGGATTTTAGACTGTCGTGTGGAGTCCTCAGTCCTGAGTCCTCAGTCCGCACTTCTTGCCCCGCTATCAGTCCTGCCAGTTCGAGAGTGCCCCAGTAGTTGGGATGAGCTGCAAGTGTGGTTCAGACGGGCGATTCAGGCAAATCAAAAACTAGCGATCGCTTATCCTCCCCCAGAACCAGTTCCCCCCAGCCAAATCTGGCTGCAACTGTTAGGAATTGCCAAATATCTTAGTCGCACGGGTCAAGAGGCGACTTATACTCAACTGCACCAGAAGCTGGGAATTAGCGATCGCACTCTACAACTCGGACTAGAAGCAATCTCTCATCTCGGCTTCCATGTTAAACAACTCGACTGGATGGTTCAAATCACTTGGCATCCCCAGGAAGATGCCGCTAATTCTGATTTAGGGAATGGACAATTGCCTACATCAGAGGAAGCCATCGCACAATTTATCGCAGCAGTTCAAGAAGAAAAATTTCGCCAGAGGTACTTCTATGAAATTCCCTTATCTACCATTCGAGCGATGGCTTCTCAAACTACCATTTATTAAAAAATGAGTCGGCGATCGCATCTGTTACGACTTGGTAAGAGATGCGATCGCTACTACTGAATATTCCCCTGGTGTTCGCACTTAAAACCCCGCTGACGCCAATCTTTTATATCTACATCCTTCAGGGGAATTAATTTTGAGCATTTAGGCTGATAAACCTGACTCACCAGCGCCCACAACAAGCTACGAGATAAGTCCAATCCTGTCTTGAAAGAAGATTCTCGATTGCCAGGAATGCCTTGTTCCGGAACAATCTCTGGCTCTACCCAAATGCCATGAGCGCCCATGAGAATCTGTGCCAGCCACATTGCTCGCGGTAGATGGGTGCCGGAAGTGATTAGTTTGACTTTTTTTACTCCCCACTGGCGTAGAATCGGCACACCATAGTAGAAGTTGCCAAAGGTGGAGTCTGCACACTTTTCTAACCAAACTCGTTCTATGGGAGCATTTTCCCTTTGAAAAATTAGCAAAATGCACGGTTCGGGAGAACCTTGAGAAATTAATATACGGCTTTGCGGGTATTGTTTTGCTAGCTGAGCTACGTATATTTCCCTACGAATACTGCCTCCTAAAACAAAATAGGCATCCACCGAACCAGACGCTGCCGAGCGCAAAGTTAGCATAATAGTGAATAGCCATGTCCCCAAGATGACGCCAAAGATAGCGATTCCTGGTAGTAGAAGTCGTCGCCATCGTCTGAAACTACCCCGACTAGCTGAGTTGATGCGATCGCGCACAGTTGAGCTACCTCTGCGTTTTCCGGGCATTTTGAGACTTTGAGTAGGGTATTTAACCGATGCTTAAGACTACTTTAGCTAGCCAACCGATTTTGTTGTTCTTTTACTATGGTGGCGATTACACTTAGGTATACAAAAATTTGCAGGAGAGTCTAGTTAAATTAGACTGTTATCCTTGTTACTAAAGACGAAGGAGGACACTGGGCGAACTGGCACAAAATTGATGCAGCCTGGTTAATTAACCTGAGTATCTTAGAAATAGTTCGTTTCAGGCGTCACGCGGTATCTACACATTAAACCCCACCCGTTCGAGCCATCGTTCATGAATCCATCCCCAAAAAACTTTTCTTTGCTCCATGTTGCTCTCTTTGGTGGAGCGATCGCCACGACAGCAGCTTTGTCTTTCTTTGGCTCCTCCGTTCGCGCTGCTCTACAGGAAAGTCCAAAATCAGTTGTCGATGAGGCATGGCAAATTGTCAACCGCGAATATGTTGATGGCACCTTTAATCAGGTGGATTGGCAAGCAAAGCGGCAACAGCTGTTGAACAAAAACTATAATTCCCGTGAAGATGCCTACAAAGCGATCCGGGAAGCATTGGAAACCTTGGGCGATGCCTACACCCGCTTTTTAGACCCCAAACAGTTCCAAGCACTCACAAATCAAACTTCCGGCGAACTCTCTGGTGTCGGTTTGCGCTTGGAACTGAACGAAAAGACTCAGGCTCTTACCGTCGTAGAACCCATTGAGAATTCCCCAGCAGTGAAAGCGGGACTCCAGACTGGGGACAAGATTGTGACAATTGATGGCAAAGCCACAAAAGGGATGAGTGTGGAAGCTGCCGCTAACCTAATCCGGGGTGAGGTGGGGACGAAAGTTACCCTTAAGCTCTCACGAGACGGAAAAGGCGAGTTTGATGTGACATTGACCAGAGCGCAGATTGCAATAGCAGCCGTTCGTCAGTCGGTCAAGCAGGAAGGCAAGTTGCGCGTTGGCTATATCCGGCTGAATGAGTTTAGCGCTCACTCAGCGGAACAGATGCGCCGCGCCATCCAATCTCTGAATAACGACAAAGTAGATGCTTTTGTGTTGGATTTGCGGGGAAATCCGGGTGGGTTATTGCACGCGAGTGTGGAAATTGCCCGGATGTGGATGGACAAAGGTGCTATCGTCCGTACCGTAGATCGCAAGGGAGACAACGAGGAATTTACGACCAATCGCACGGCGCTGACGCAGTTGCCCTTGGCTGTGCTGGTAGATGGCAACTCGGCAAGCGCGAGCGAGATTCTCTCAGGTGCGCTGAAGGATAATGGTCGAGCCACGATTATTGGCTCTCAAACCTTTGGAAAAGCGTTAGTGCAGTCGGTGCATTCTCTCTCGGATGGTTCGGGTTTAGCGGTCACGATTGCCCACTACTACACGCCCAAGGGAACGGATATCAGCCACAAGGGAGTTACTCCTGATATCAAGGTTGACCTGAACGACGATCAGCGAAAGCGTTTGGGGACGAATCCATCGCTGGTGGGAACTCAGCAAGATCCCCAATATGCTCGCGCGATCGCGGCTTTGGAAAACACCCGCCTTGCCCAACCCAAACCTCAACGGAACCGACCGGTTAGTGTCCGGTAAGTGCTAAGGACTGAGGGAAGAGGGCTGAGGGCTGAGGGCTGAGGGCTGAGGGAAGAGGGCTGAGGGAAGAGGGCTGAGGGCTGAGGGCTGAGGAGTGAGGGCTGAGTGAAGAGGACTGAGGGCTGAGGAGTGAGGGCTGAATAAAAGAGAACAAAATAGGGAAGAAATAAGAATAAGAAACCGGAGAAAAATTGCTCGTTCTTAAATATCTCTTTTCTTCTAGCTCAGTCCTCAGTCCTCATTCCTCAGTCCTTTTTTTGTTGGTATTTTTGTTTCTCAACGGCGGCGCGAAGACCGCCGGTAATTCGAGCAACTTCTTGTGCCTGTGTTAAGAGCTGGTTGAATTCAGTCTGCTTGAGATAGCCAATATCAAAGGCGACATAGAGTTGAGAACGAAGTTCGGCACAAGAAGATTTGGCGATAGAAAGAAACTGATGAAACTCTGCCCGACCACTTCGCTCGAAGCCTTCTGCGATATTAGACATTATGGAGACTGCTGCTCGTTGAATTTGCCTAGAAAGCCCAAAGTCTTTTGCAAAGTCACCCTGTCGAGTGACTTGATAAATTGCTTTTGTAAGGATTCTAGCTTTTTGCCAAGCAATCAAATCTTCAAATCGCTCTACTCTATCTTTCACTTACCTAGTCCTCTCTATTTCTCACTGACTCGCCTGTAAGATGCCTTCACTCCTAACTCCTAACTCCTGACTCCTGACTCCTGACTCTTCACTCCTAACTCCTAACTCCTGACTCCTGACTCTTCACTCCTCAGCCCTCAGCCCTCAGCCCTCAGCCCTGACTCCTGACTCTTCACTCCTCAGTCCTCAGCCCTGACTCCTCAGCCCTCAGCCCTCAGTCCTCAGCCCTCAGCCCTCAGCCCTGACTCCTCAGTCCTCACTCCTCACTCCTCACTCTTCTGTAGCTGGCTAACTAAGTGAACGAGTTCTGGCAAAATTAGCTGTTGGATGGCAAGTTTAACGGCATTGGTAGAACCGGGGATGGAAAATACCAGCTTGGTTTGATAGACACCGGCAACGGCGCGAGATGCGATCGCCCGCGAGCCAATTTCTTGATAACTGAGAAACCGGAACAATTCGCCAAATCCAGGCAAGATTTTTGAGAGCAAGCTCTCTAAGGCATCGTAGGTAGTATCTCTCGGCGCGATGCCAGTGCCTCCATTGAAGATCAAAGCATCCAGATCCGGGCGTTGAGCGAGTGCTTGTAGCTGCGCCCGAATCTGCGCCGGTTCATCTTTGAGAATGGCGTACTCTGAGACCGCGTGACCGGCATCGAGGAGTAACTGTTTAATCAGTTGACCGCTTTTGTCGGTTTCGGGCGATCGCGTATCGCTAACGGTAATGACAGCACAACTCACTGTCATCCTCTGCGTGTCAGGGTGAGGCAGATTGGTCATCGGTAAGTTATTCCCTTGAGGGTTTTAAGTTTTTAAAAACGGGCTTTTCTGCGATATCTTACTGCCACACGGATGTCCGATTAACCCGCTCCTAAGAATCTTGGCTCCTGACTTCACTCAGCACTCCGTAGGGGCACTGGCATTCAATACTGTTCGGTTCAGGGCATATTTAGTGGGAATTGCAGGCGTCAGGACTTACGCAAAGCTTATACATATAGCATTTTTTCGGGTTCAATCCCCTGTGGTTGCCCCTATATGTGGTGATGTTGCGTAAGTCCTGAGGTGTGTAGAGACGCATTAGCGAAATGGTGCATTCGCGCAGCGGCACGTTAGCGCGGTGCGGTGCAGTACAGCACCATTTCGCGTCTCTACCGGAGGTTTTTGGTAGGCAAATTAGCTTATCCGAACCGGATTGCATGGGCAAAGCCTTGTGCCCTTAGCACTTAGCGCTTTATTTAAGACTGGCTAAGTTCCAAACCATGCTCTTTGGCATACCGTTGCATGAAGCGCATGAAGCGATCCCACTCTTCAGGAGATTTCATCAGGTAAGTCGCTTGGAGGTCTTTCGCCTGACCGTTGACAAATACGCCCTTTACTTCTCTCGTCAAAATTTCTCCTTCCTCATCAACCATGTACATCCCAGTGATTTCTCCTGAGGTTTCGGTGTTAAAGGCGTTGGGACTTTGAAAAAAAAACGTGGCGGTGCCATGAGCGCCACTCTTAGAGCGGGTTAGCTTTACATCCGGTATGACTTCTTCGTTGATACCTCTGGCAAATTGAATTTGAGCCATAATTCTGCAACCAAGTTTTTATGATAGATAACTTAATATTTTCTCATTATTTAGAGCGGACTGGTTCAGCTTTTACGGGTGCTTTTTGACACGTTAGAACCTCGGATGCCACCAAGGCTCCTGAGTTAGGCGATCGCGCTCAAGTTACAATTAAACATATTTTTCTGAAAATTGGCAAAGATAAGCTTTTTTAGGGCAATTAGAAAGGCTTGATTTTTTAAGCTCGAAAATGCTACCTTAAGCGCTGTTAAAAGGGAAAATTCGCTCAAAATCACGGATGCGATCGCTTTTTTGATGTGAGATGAATCTTGAATCTTTACTCAGACTCAATCGCCTAATTCGCGTCATCGGCTTCGATAATGCGCCGTTCGCGCACCGGACGGGTGGTAGTGCTTCCATCGCTGGGATCGTTTGTGCAGGCACTCATTATGAGCTAGGGCTGCTGCCCTAACTCATAACTCAAAACTTTTTCCCGAATTGCCAAAAAACAACCATTAGGCGGGATGAAAGTAAAAAGCTGCTCCCAAGACGATGTAGGTTGCTAAGAGCAGTACGCCTTCTAACCAATTAGAGCGTCCATCTAGACTGATAAGATTGGCAACAGTGACGGCGATCGCTACCGCAATAACTTCAAAAGGATTGAAGTTGAGATCCATTGGTTGACCAGTCACAACTCCTACCAGAACTAAAATTGGAGCTACCAGCAGGGCAACTAACAAACTAGACCCCATTGCCACAGAAACAGATAAATCCATATTGTTTTTGAGAGCAACGTTAACCGCAGTTACATATTCGGCTGCACCGCCAACGAGAGGCAACAGAACAACACCTGTAAATAAGGGAGTCAAACCCAAACCCTTTGTTGCTTCCTCCACGACTCCCACAAAAATCTCTGACTCAAAGGCAACTGCAACAGTAGATACTACTAACACACCAATCCAGAGCCAAAGATTCGGTTTGTGGGCAGTTGATTCAGCTCCAGAACCTGTTGAATTTTCTGACTCTAAATCGACTAATCCCACTTCGTAAAGATAGCTATGAGTTTTTAAAGAAAACAGTAACGTCAGAGCATAAACTACGATTAAAACAGTGGCGACTGTGAGAGAGAGATTGCGAATTGCATCGGGTGCAACACCATTTGAGGTATTGATGACCGTCGTGGGCAAAATCAGGGCGATCGCTGCCAGCGTCATTGAGGAACCATTCACCCGCGCCACAATCGGTTTGAATTCCTGTTCTTTATAGCGCAGTCCTCCTAAAAGCATGGAAAGTCCCATGACCAGCAATAAGTTACTGATAATTGTTCCAGTAATACTTGCTTTAACAATGTCAACCAAGCCAGCATTTAGAGCCGCTAAGGCAATAATTAGCTCGGTCGCATTTCCAAAAACTGCATTTAACAAGGCACCAATCGAAGGTCCCGTAACGACGGCAACTTCTTCAGTCGCAGTGCTTAACCAAATTGCTAGGGGAACGATAGCGATCGCTGAGGTGATAAAAACTGCAAGCGAACCCCACCCTAAATATTCAGCGGCAATTGAAATGGGTACAAAAATTAGCAGGGCGTAAGAAATAATTTTCTTGATTGACATAGCAAATTGTGGCTAAAATTGCAGAGCATGGTGAATTTTTCCCACCCAATGAGACGTAGGCAAGCAGCAACGAGTTCTCCACTGGATGGTTGAGACGCTGATGCTTTCACTGCTTGATGCCATCGAGAATTGAGCAGCTCTCACCTTTGTAAGAATATCTGGAAACTTGTCAATGTCGCACTCACTGGAGTTGGGAACCTTTGCTCAGATCGCCTCAATGTATAGACACAAAGGTTTATCGCCTCTGGAGAGCATATTGCTGCCACCGTCCCATCAGGTGAGTCATCCGGATGAAGTTTGCACCCTGCCGTTCCTCGTATGCTGATGTAGAAGCAGGAGGACTCCATGCCAAACCACAAACTAGAGGAAGAAAGAACCGCGCCGCACCCTAATCGGGTGGGAGTTGCTCTGATAGCCGTCTCCGCGACGGGTTTTGCGACGCTGGCGATATTGGCTAAGCTTGCCTATGCGGAAGGGTTAGATTTGCCCAGCACGCTGGCTTGGCGGTTTACAGGCGCGGCGGCGGTACTCTGGACTTGGCTGGTGTGGCGAGGCGAGTGGCGCTTAAAACCGCAAGACGCGATCGCTTCCACCCTTTTGGGAGGCGTGGGGTATGCTATCCAAGCAACTCTGTTCTTTGGCGCTCTCGCGTATACCAGTGCTGGCGTTGCTGCTTTGTTGCTTTACACCTATCCTGCCTTTGTCACTGTCTTGACGTGGGTAATAGAAGGCGATCGCCCTGGGTTCTACCGGAAGATTGCCCTCGGTTTAGCCCTCACCGGCTGTTTCCTGACTGCGGATTTGGGTGGAACTACCGTGCAGCCTTTAGGGTTAGGGCTGGGGATCGCATCGGGAGCCTGGTGTGCACTTTACCTGACGTTTGGGGCTAGATTAGTGCGATCGCTCTCTCCGGTGACAACCAGCGCCTATCTGTCCCTGGGAGCCGCCCTATCTTTTATGGGAGCCGCTTGCTTGGGGCGGGGGCTGATTTTCCCCCAAACGAGCATCGCTCTAGCGACAATCGCCGGTTTGGTAGCGATCGCCACGGTGCTGCCCATCGTTACCCTGTTCGCGGGTATCCAGCGGCTGGGAATCTCCAGAGCCGCCATTCTCTCCACCATCGAACCCGTGGTGACGGTGCTGCTGGGAATCGTTTTTTTGGGAGAGCAACTCGTAGGCAGACAAATACTGGGAGGTTTACTGGTAGTCAGTTCTGTGGTGTTAATTCAGGCGTTTCCTCAAGATTAGTAGCTTCAGGAAACGCTCCTAGGGGTCTTGACGCAGTTTGATCCCTCTGCTAAGTTCAGTGATGAATGGACTTATTGCGTAAAAGTTAAATAAAAGAGTGATAAGTTCGATAGCGACCTAGAAAAAACTGGCTTTTGCCAGAATTCTCAGGTACGCAGTAAATTCTCAGAATTAGACCAAATTAGACGCTTCCCCCTATGTTCAGTAGCATATTCAGCAGCAGTTTTTACTTTTATTGGTTTAGGACGGTTCACCGGCAGTGAATCCAGTGCCCGCATTGGAACCGCCCGGTGAACCGCAGAGTAAAATCTGCGGTTTTTTGTTTTAAGGAGCAACTTTTCATCGTGATGACCTATTTCAGTAGCTGGTTTTATGGCTTTTATTTTTGGCCCACAAGTTCCGGGTAAATAGCGTCATGCCAATGAATCGTCTATAGCCCGGAACTACAAAAGGTTCCGGGCTTTTTTGTTGTCAACCTCTAACCTCCCCCTCCTGCAAGCAAGGGGAAAAAGGAAAATCTTTTAACTTCAAGGAGACTCGAACCATGATTAACGCCAAACTTGCTTCTCAATCTCACGCCAATCACCAAACCATTGTCAAACTTTCCGAACAAGTTTCCTTAGGTGGGACGGAACTTGTGATTATCGGTGGTCCTTGTACAGTGGAAAGCTTAGAACAGATGGAGATTGTCGCTAGTCAACTCGCCGCCGCACCCGTTCAGGCGCTGCGGGGCGGTGTCTACAAACCCCGTACCTCTCCCTATGCGTTCCAGGGAATGGGAGTGGAAGGACTCCAGATTTTGGCTTCAGTGCGATCGCGTTACTCGATTCCCGTCGTCACAGAAGTGATGTCAATTGGACAAATAGAAGCTGTTGCGACTCATGCTGATATGCTGCAAATTGGTAGCCGCAATATGCAAAACTTCGACTTGCTGAAAGCTTTGGGACAAGCTGGCAAGCCAATACTACTCAAGCGTGGATTAGCTTCTACTATTGAAGAATTTGTCATGGCGGCAGAATATATTTTAAGCCACGGTAATCCCAATGTGGTGCTGTGCGAACGGGGTATCCGCAGCTTCGATAACTATACGCGCAATGTGCTGGATTTAGGAGCAGTAGCGGCTTTGAAGCAGATAACCCACTTGCCAGTCATTGTCGATCCGTCTCATGCCGTCGGTAAGCGGGAATTGGTGGCACCTTTGGCGAAGGCAGCGATCGCGTGTGGCGCAGATGGCTTAATTATTGAGTGTCATCCAGAACCCGAAAAATCCGTTTCCGATGCTCGTCAGGCGCTTTCCTTAGAAGATATGGTGAATCTCGTTCATAGCTTAAGACCTATAGCCGCAGCGGTTGGACGAAATATATCGGAAGTAGGGGCGGGTTTCACTTTAAAACCTGCCCCTATTCATTTCTCTGCCAAGAAACCATGTGGACTTACGGCTTAATCCCATTGATTAATTCTGTCGCTATTTGCGTTCCTTCTTAGCCCCCTTTTTCAGGGGGTTGGGGGGATCTACTGCAATTTATTCATGTAGAAATATGCAAGTCCACCGCACATTTTCTGGTGCCTTTAATTGACGTAGAGACGCGATAACTCTTGTCTCTACAAGGCGGACGAGAAATAAGCAGTATTACATCACCTCTCGATTTTTTGTTCTCACCCGCTCATACAACTCCTCCATCACTTCAATAAAAGAACTATCTTTCTTCCAAAAAGGCGGAAAGTCTCCCTGTTTCTTAATCAAAATCGCTGGTAAACTTGCCTGCGATGCTACTTCCATTTGAGGCAGTCGCTTAGTCCCCAGCCAAAATTCTCTAGGATTTATCTTCTCAGTAACGGGTACTTTTTCCAGTGGGGTATAGTAAGACGCGGAAGATTCTAAAGGGATTTCTTTTGCTGTAAGTTCAGTCGATAAAACCTCCCCTAAAGGAGATTTTGCCAGTTCCGCTTGCAGTGCCTCTTTAGATAAACCTCTGAGTTCAAACAAGAGAAACGGATTGTGGTCTAGTTGGGACGCTACCAAGTAGTAGACACCCGCGATATGTTTGCAGGGATTGGCGTAATCTGGACAGGAACAACTGGTTTTAAAATCTTTGCGATTGTGGGGTAGAAGATGCAATCCCAATTCAGAAAAAGCATCTTCAATATTATCGGGAACTTCATTCATCAGCAGCTTGGAGACAAAGCTAGCTTTTGATGACAGGTGTTTAATCGCCTTCGACCAATTAGATTTATCAATCGGTGTAATTTCAATATTTATAATATATGTTGGTTCTTTGTAAACTCCAAAATAGGGATTAACTGAACCTTTGACACTAGCACTAATTGCATTCTGGTCAACTTTGTAGTGGAGAACTTTTCCCCCATTCGCATAAGAACGTCCCCGTCCTAATCTCGCAGGATCGGTAAAGGCTTCTAAGGCTTGAATGAAGCGTTTTCCCCACCAGGTACGGCTAAATTGAGCCATGATTACTCCAAGATTGCAGCTTTATTGAGCGAAATCAGTTGTTTAAAGGCTTCGTTATCGAGTTCTGTAAGCCAAGCTTCATCGGTACCGATAACAGCAGAAGACAGCTTTTTCTTATCTTCAATCATTTTGTCGATCCGTTCTTCCAAAGTCCCAATCGCAAGAAATTTGTGAACAAATACATTTTTATTCTGACCAATCCGAAAAGCTCTATCTGTCGCCTGATCTTCAACTGCGGGGTTCCACCAGCGGTCAAAGTGAAAGACATGATTTGCTTTAGTTAGAGTAATGCCAACGCCGCCAGCTTTTAAGGAGAGAATAAACACCGATGGTTCAGTTTCGGGATTTTGAAATTCGGTAATCATTTGTTCTCGCTTGTTGCGGTTGGTGCCTCCATGAATGTAATAAGTGTTGTAGTGGTAAGTATGTTTGAGGTATTTTTCTAGGGAGTCGCAGATTTCCTTAAATTGGCTAAAAATCAATAAGCTTTCGCCTTCAGAAATTGCTTCCTCAACCATTTCTGCAAGACGGCTGAGTTTATGCGATCGCTCGCTTGAAAATTCGCTTCCATCCTGTAAAAATTGTGCTGGATGATTGCAAATTTGTTTCAGCCTCAGCAAGGTTGATAAAATTAAACCTTTGCGCTGAATTCCTTCAGAATCATTAATTTTTTCGCTCACATCTTTAACGACAGCTTCATAAAGAGAAGCTTGTTCTTTCGTCAAATTGCAATATAATTTTTGTTCAACTTTATCCGGCAAATCATTAATAATTGATTGGTCAGTCTTTACTCGACGTAAAATAAAAGGTTCCACCAATTTCTTCAAAGTCGTAGATTTCATCCGATTATTGTCTTTCTGAATCGGAATCTCAAAACCCTTCCGGAATTGAGCCTCTTTACCCAAATAGCCAGGATTCAGAAAGTTAAAAATCGACCATAAATCCAGTAACCTATTTTCTACTGGTGTTCCCGTTAGTGCCAGTCGATGGTTAGCGGTCAACTTTAAAATTGCCTTGGTTTGAGAAGCTTTAGGATTTTTGATATTTTGCGCTTCATCCACCACCACTCGATGCCATTTCAGACTATGCAAAAGTTTTTCATCTTTTCGAGCTAAAGTAAACGACGTAATCACAACATCATGCTTAAGACAGGCTTCTTTAAAATCAGCGACTTGTTGAATGCGGCTACTGCCATGATGCACCATTGCCTGTAGATGAGGAGCAAATTTTTCGATTTCTTTTTGCCAATTTCCGACAACTGATGTTGGTGCAATTAACAAAGTTGGTAAGATTGAATTTGTCGATTCTTTTTCATTCACCAACCGAGCAATTACTTGAACCGACTTACCCAATCCCATATCATCGGCAAGACAACCATTTAGACCGAGGGTTTCCAAATATTGCAACCAGGACACGCCGCGTTTTTGATATTCGCGTAAATTTCCTTGCAACTTCGGCGGATTTTGAACCGGCTCCAGTCTACTTTTATCCTCTAACTTTGCCATCATTTCTGACAATGTCTGGTCATGCTCGACTTCAATATCATCCTCCGCTGCTGCGGCTAATTTCATGAAGTCTAACAGAGTCATTTCTGGGTTTTCTTTAGCATGAGATTGCCAGAATTCCAACATCTGCTGCATCTTTTCTTGGTCTAGTTCTATCCACTGACCGCGAAATTGCACCAGTGGCGTTTTAGCTTTGACGAGTTGCTGCCATTCTTTTTGAGTAACCAGCTGACCGCCAATTGATAGCTCGTATTGATATTCAACAATAGCGTCTAAACTAAAGTATCCTTTGCCAGCAGCTCTGGATTTACCGAGACTTCGAGAAGACGTTTTCAGCCGAACTTTCGCTTTACGACGACCTTCAGGCGTCCACCAGGCGGGAACGATGACTTTGTAACCGGAATCTTCTAATACCCAGGCACTTTCTTTGAGAAATTCAAAGGCTTCTTGCAGATTAATTTGCAACCCAATTGGCTGGTCAGTTTCCAACCCCTGCCACAGTTTAGGATACATCCGCGCTGCATATCCCAAATTTAAAAGCAGATTATTTTCAAAATCTTTGCCAAAATATTTTTGAATATCTTTTTTACTTTTCTGATTCAGTCGCCAATAATCCCCTAAGGAAAGTTTTAAAGATGGATCTTGTTTAGAGTTAGCAAAAAAAACAATTTGCCAGTTATCTGTTTCCGAGTTAGCTTCTTGTAACTGAAAGCAAAGGTCAAAATTTCCTGTGTTTTGGCTGCGGGTTAGTTTGGCTTTCCAAGCATACCATTGTTTGTATTCTTCTAAAGTTTTTTCGGTAGTTTGCGGGTTCTTGCTGTCCGGATAGAAACAAGTATAAAGGATGGTATCTGTAATCTGCTGATCGAATTTAGCAGTCGAGGGAGTATGGGTGACAATTTCATGCAGCAGACATTCCGAAAAGTGACTGAGTAAGCTTTCTTTAGAAAAGAATTCTACTGTTGCACGTGGTACGGCAGAACCGGCAACGCAGACTAGAGGCATATAGTCTACGTATCTTTGAATTAATGTTTCGTATTTTTCAGAAACAATCTCCCATCCTGCATGAATTTCAAAGAGATTGGCTTTTGGCTTGCGTTTTCCTTTGGTTACAGCAGGAAGTTCTCGATATTTGAGACTGGGAATATATTGGTCTTTGAATATAATTTGTTTGAATGCTTGGGTATAGTGATACCAAAATAGGAGGTCTGAACCAATGATAATTTCACCAAAGTTATGTAAAGCCAAAAAGTGAATATCGTTCAGCAGCTTAATAACATTGCTAACCTTGGCATAGCTATAACTGCCGGTTTTCACCCTAGTGTTCACTTCATAAGTATCAATTTCCCAGTCCGTAAATCCTTCATAGTCTTCGTTAACTTCTTCTTCCAGATATTTGATTAATTCAGGAGAAGGGAGAGGCTGGTTGTTAGTTGTGGGAAGGGCAATGTATTGAGTGGAAATATTCTCGCTAATCTTATGATAGGGTGCTGTTGCGATTCCCAATTCATTGGTTAGAAAAGCTTCCAAGTCGTCTTTGGCAAGATGGCTGGGATGGATGTTTTTTTGGGAGTTGCGGCGTTTTTTGAAAATCGGGGTTTCTACCCACAGGTAAAATGCACCTGTTTGCAGGAAATTAGCTTCTGCCTGAGGAATCCAAGTACCGTGGAGGATTTTCATAGGTAGATGCCTCAAAGAGTTTTCTGAAATTGTAGCGGGTTAAGGGTGCGAACCTCTGGAAGAGGTCGTCCCTTTGGGACATCGTTTCTGGTATGTTGCAATTATTTATCTGCTTGCGTCCCTTTTGTCAAGTTTTCTGACTGGTGTCTAGATTAAAAAATGTAACGGTAAAAGACAAAGTCCGAGCCAAAGGGAGGTTCCCACAAAAAACAAAGATTGGTCTTAGAAAGGCAGCCAAAATGCATGACTGTACTTTCAATTGTGGCTGCGACTTTTGGAGGGATTCACCATCTTGTTAATAGGCTTGAGCAGATAGCCGCTGTGGTTGCTGTATACACAGTTACTGGATGTAACTTTCCTACCGGGGATAGATGTTAGGAAAGCTGGGAGTTGCAACCACAGACTGACATCGGTTCTACCGCTAGCACGACAACATTTAAATTGGCGATTGTTATTCTGATTAAGGAAAACAAAACACCGGATGGGCGTTATGCCGCAGTGGCCCAGAATCGGTCATCAAAGAAGAGCGACGCCAGATGACCGAACGGTTTGAATAACAAAAGGCATGGACGGTGTGGAGTTTTTGTCGCTTCCTCCACTTTGTTACTACCGAGGGGAGGCTCAACCCTCCATCAGAGCGGTCTTAGGTAGTGAACGCTTGCGCCATAACAACTCATTATCAATGCAAAAAAGCCTTGGCTTCTTATGGAGTCAAGGTTTTTTTCTGTCTGATTATCGTTATAGCAATCCTAAATGATTCGTGAAGGCGAGATCCTAGGGCAACTCAGGACTTACGCAACATCACCACATATAGGGGCAATCACAGAGGGATTGCCCTTGCCCCTACAAAATGCTATATGTATAAGCTTTGCGTAAGTCCTGAGATGAAGGGGCTGGGGTTATGTCTGGGAGGGCTTTGAGCAAAATAGGTCACTTGTGTGTACAACACGGTAGGCTTTAAAACGGGGCTAAGAAAAAGTTGCACAGGGTGTTACTTATCTGGGAACAGGTTCATAGTTTGTTCCTTGCAACAACAATGAAACCAGTGGTGATGCCATTAGCGTAGTGATAATTGCCATAACTACCATGATGGTAAATAAGGTTGGCGTAATTACACCTTCCTCTAAACCAATGTTGAGGATAATTAACTCCATCAATCCTCGTGCGTTCATTAGTGCCCCAATGGTTGCGGACTCGCGCCAACTTTCACCTGCGAGTTTTGCTGCCAGCATACAAGCTAGCCCTTTACCCGCGATCGCTATCATGATAATCAATAATGCGATCGCCCATAATTGCGGCGTGTTAACTAACCCGATTTGCGTGTTCAGTCCGGAGAAGACGAAGAAAATCGGTAGCAAAAACGAAGTGGTCAAAAACTCAGTGTGGTGGCGCACTTGATCGGCAAATTCGCCCCGTGGCATCACCGTGCCCAGAATAAACGCCCCAAACACCGCATAAATGCCTACCAAATCGGTAAACCACGCGCATAACATCAAAACTATCAATACTAATGTCAGGGTTTGCATCGTCACGCCCTTCTCTTGCTGAGTCCGACGTGAGAAGAAGGTAAATGCCGGTCGCCCCACGAAAATCATCAACAACACGTAGCCAAAACCCCCGCCAATCGCAAAAGCGGCAATACTGGCGCTGCCTTTAATGCTGGCGAGTACAATCGCCAACAAACACCATGCCGTCGCATCATCGATCGAACCTGCTGCCAGTGCCAGCGTCCCGAAGCGGGTTTTGGCGATGCCGCGTTCGTATAGCATCCGGGCTAGCATGGGAAATGCTGTAATCGACATGGATGCGCCCAGATATAACGCTGCTGCCGGACGAGTAATTCCAGGTTTGAAGAGTTCGCCATTGCCGTACAACAACAAAGCAGCGATCGCGCCTAAGATGAAGGGAGCCAAAATTCCTGCCCCGGATACCAAACCTGCACTCTTGACTCGGCGCTTGATCAGATCGGTATTAAACTCTAAGCCGATCAAGAACATATAAATGACCAACCCAATCTGACTGATGGCAAAGAGAATCGACATTGATGGGTTGGGTATTTTCGTTGCCGCATCAATGACAATCGCGGCTTTGGGAAACAGCCATTGCTGCACATCAGGAAGAAGCAGACCAAACAGAGATGGCCCTAACATTACCCCCGCGATCATCTCGCAGACAACATCGGTTTGACCAAAATAGCGCCGCCCAATCATCGACACAATGCGACAAGTAGCGAGAATAACGGTCAGTTGCAGCAATAATTTCAGAACGAGATCAAAATTCGACATCCTATTCCTCTGGGTCGGGAGTGGTGCTATGTATCTATGAGTAAAGTGTTGTAGATTTATATAGAATCAGCGGTTAAATCCCGATTTCCGTACCCAAACTTTCAGGACTTACGCAAAGCTTATACATATAGCGTTTTTTCGGGTTCAATCCCCCTGTGGTTGCCCTCAGATGTGGTGCTATTTGCGTAAGTCCTGACTTTTTTAAGTAAGTTTTTGCAACATAACCCAGAAAGTTGCTCTAGAAATCCAAGGGAATTGTTAATGTTAAAAAATTCCACACACACCCCCTTAAAATCAATCCAGAATCAGTAAGCTCATGTAAAACTTTAACCTGCGGAGCGTGCGACTTTCTATCCAGAAAATACACCTTTTGGCAATAGGATCGGGTTCTGATTTCTTCTTCTTCTGCCGTTAGATGCCTTTTCTAACACGGCTAAATTAAGGAAACTCCTCATGTCAATACCCAAAGATCCCCATCAGCAAATCAGGACTTACGCAACTTGCGCGACATAGTAAGGGCAACCACAGGGGGATTGAACCGACAAGAACACTATATGTATAAGCTTTGCGTAAGTCCTGTAAGCTAAACTGAACCGCATACCTAAAATTGTGCTTTGAAGATGGCTCCCCTTCCCTCTTTAGGGAAGGGGTTGGGGGTTAGGTTACGAGTGTGTATTCCAACAAAGGGAGGGTGCAAGTCTAAACTGAGGCATTCCCCGGCGACGCTGGAAGCCCACACGATAGCGCTATTCTTTGTGTAGGTAGTTCATCTAGCCCATCGCTACTAAATCATGTTAGAGCGGCGCACTGCAATTTCTCTATCTAATATACTGCTAATTGTCGCCACCAGTTTGCTGGGGGTGTTGCTATGGCAGCTGCGGAGTCTGCTAGTCATCCTCATGGTTGCCGTAGTCATTGCAGCAACGATTGCCCCCCTCATCGACAAGGCGGAACGCTTGCAGCTTCCCCGGTGGTTGGCGGTAATTGTTGTTTATGTAACGCTAATTTCTGGCATCGTTGGGGCGGGATTGATCATCGGCCCTACCGTAGCCGAGCAGATTCAACTGCTTGCCGTCAATTTGCCAGTATACATCGAAAATCTTCGGGCACTCGTTCAGAAAATCGTGGTCAGTTACAATGACGAGCGACCCGATTTAGTCAGCCAACTCCTTGATACCCAAGCGCTGACCAGTTGGGTGTTTCGTTCCAGTCAACAAGTCCTGTTGCGCTCTTACGACATCACCAGAGGAATTATAGGCGGCGTTTTTAGCCTAATTTTGGCTTTATTGATTTCCGGTTATATGGTGGCTGGTAGTCAAAACCTGGTTAAAGGTTTGGTGCAGCTGTTCCCGTCGCCTTGGGATGAACGTCTGGAGGCTCAAGTGGCACCGATGAGCCAGCGGATGGGGAATTATATCCAAGGTCGAGTTGCGGTTTCAGGGATTTTAGGGGTAGCGATTACCCTTGGCTTAGGTTTTTTAGGGCTATCGGAGTTTGCACTAGGACTTGGCGTTATCGCTGGTTTCACCAATTTGATCCCCTTTGTGGGACCAGTTTTGGGAGCAGTTCCCGCTCTCATCGTGGCAGTTTCTCAAGGTGGGTGGACGTTCCTGTGGGTGCTGCTGTTGTTCGTGATTATCCAGAATGTGGAAACTTATGTACTCGATCCGCTGCTAGTAGGTTCTTCCGTGAAAGTCCATCCTTTGTATCAACTGCTGGCGGTGCTGGGAGGAACGCAGGTTTTAGGCATTCTTGGCGCGTTGATTGTTCCTCCTTGGGTGGCGGGTGCAGCTGTCTTGTTGGAAAATCTTTACTTAAAACCTAAATTGGTGGCAGAAAATAAAGCGGCTGTTGTCGTCGAAGCCTCACCTGATTCCACCGCTGTACCCATAAAATCTTCAACGGTGAAGTAGTCATTTCTGAGTGGTTATTTTTTCAACACAAAGAATTTATTAGCTGGATCTTGCATCCCTCTTTGGTTCTGTCTTAGCAAACATAAAGTTTTAAGACAGGTAGTTGATTTGATTGGCAAAAATTCTGTAGCATTTGTTACAGAAATGTTTTGAAAATAGCTGCTCGGTGGAGGCTCTTAACTGCGATGGAGAGCAGTCAGCCGATGGGTGCTATGTTGCGATTGAAGGGGAAACAGATATGACATTGAATTATTGCGTGCTTCCGTTGTTGTCTCGGACTGTAAACTGGGCACCTCAACCCAATCGAACCCCGTCTCAGATGGAGTATCAGGATTCGACTTGGGTACAGTTGCTAGAACTTCCCAACCCCTATAGCCATGATGAAGCGTTGCTACTTTGCCAGCAGTCTGAGGACGAATGGGTAGCATGGATTCCGGATCATGGTGAAGCGGTGCTGCATACGAGTCAGTTTTATCGAGTTCGTTAGAGCGATGGGAGTAGAGCGATCGCTAGTCTTCATGCAACCTAACTCGAATATAGCGGTTCTAAAAGGAACTTCACCCCCAACCCCTCTCCGTGGACGGAGAGGGGGGAATATTGAACCTTTTGTTATGGCACGAACCGCCCTAAAATACCTTTAGCAATCTTTCTGTGCCTCGGATTGGCAGAAAGCAAGCGCAACAACAATTGACGAAAAACCCAACGTCTCAGCAACGGCAAAAATAACAGCAGCAGACGCTTAAAGCCTACTTGCAAGAACCACGCCATCGCTACCGATGCTAACAGCGTCCATAAATTCAGGCGCTGTAAGTTAGAGATAACTGTCGCCGCCGTAGTTAGCAAAGAGAGCATCCAAGATAGCCCATTTAACCATAAGGCAATCTTGAGCTGTAGCTGATTGAGCAGTTGATCGATCAGCCAGTGGTGGGCAGTGGCGATCGCTAAACACCAAGTAGAATCTTTAAGACAATCGTGGCGAATTTGGTGAATGATATCTCCATCGAGAGCGATCGCACTCTGCATGACAAAGTTTTCCGATACCGATCTACTCTCAGTTTGATCGTAGTGAGTACAGAAAACCAGCCCAGACTGTAAGCAGCTTCCCGCATCTACTAGCGCATAAGAACGCAACTCTGCTAACAAACGCCGGGAGATGGATAAGTTTTGTCCATTGGTTCTGGCTTGCAAAATCCGATCGAGGAGGTTTTCATCTAAGTTGAATCTGATGAAGTGAGACACTAACTGTCCCTTCGCATCTTTGACTTCCTCGATTTGAATGTACGAATCTAAATGAAGAGGTTGCCTAAAGGAACCTGATAGATAATTTCCCACTCCTTCTCAGCTCATCTTTCCTGTTTTATTGGGTCAGTTTTATGGTGATTAATTTCGGTTGTTGAATAAATTTTTAATAGATAAACCGCCTTGATTGACCAGCGATTCTACTAAATTTACCATAAATTCTAATAACCCATGCCACTGTTTTTCACCCGCAGTAACACCCTGTCTGTGTATCTCTAAAATGATATCTTTATGCTCGTGTTCAAAAAGTCTCTGATGATAGCGGTTGATAATATCTCCATCTAACTGAATAATCGATTGGGCATAAATCATGTCGGTTGTTACTTCTCCAACTGGGTCTTCTGCTTGAGATGCTTCGCTTTTTTGCAAAGATTTATTCCGATTATCAAGGGCAGCTTTCAGTTCATCAACCTTCCGCAAGCTACGTAAAAATCTGCCGTCGTCGAGTAGGTTTTGAATCTTGTTAATCTCAACAGCCGGATTTGCAGAAGGACTGAGCGGGTTAGGCAGTTTTGTTCTTTGAATATCCAGTTCTGTTGTGGGATCGCTGAGAATTCGGACATACTCTCTTAGCTGCGAAGCATCCTGTTCTAAAAGTTGCTCCTCAAGGTAGTACAGGCAATACTCCGTCTCGATTTGTTTACGCAGACTCAGATACCGAGACCATAGAGATGGATGGATTCCCGCCCTTTCTAGATAGGTTGTGGAAATGGGGTAAATATCTCGATACGCTTCCCAGGGAATAAACTTACTCCCGCTAATGTGATCCACGACCATTGTATTTACTTCGAGAGCCGTGATGTCGATTAGCACATCGCTCAGGGACTGCAAAAAGTTGTTAAATTTTTTCCGCAGGTTGGGATTAATCTCGTTGCTGTTGGTATCTGGTGTATTAACCATTGTTGTAAGAGTCGAGTTTTGTTTTAATGATTATTTGGATGGTGGCGGAGGCGATGGATTGCCAAATTCATCTTCATCTTCTTCAGATTCATCAGACGGCTTTGGCGGTGTTTCTGAAAACAAAGCCTCTTCAATGTTGACGGGCGATCGCGTATTCTCTGACATCGGTGGAGAAGACTGGGGCGGTTCCACTGGGGTGTCTCCAAACAAAACTGCTATTGGATCTGAAATGCGATCGCTATTACTGCTGATATCAGGCATCGTTGGCGGTTCCTCATCTTCTTCCCAGCCGTCGTCATTCTCATTCCAGTCCTCATCTTCTTCAACAGGCGCAAACCCCCCTGAGAAGCGGTGTAGCGGTTCCTCCTCCACTTCCACTTCTTCCCACTCCTCCTCAGTTCCCCAGTTCACCGCCGAGCCGAATTCGGGCGTCCACCCTGGCTCAAACGGCGGTTCCTGCATGACGGCTTCTTCCCACTCCTGGGCACTCACGACTGGCTCTACAGGGGTTTCTGGTGTCGCTGGGGGCAAGAAATCGGGTGTGACGGGTGGTGGAATGGGTGCAGTGTCAGAAACCGTGTCAATCTCCACACGGGGGTCAAACGCGATCGCATCTGTTGCTGACTCCTCAACATCTGCACTCACGGCTGGCTCTACAGGGGTTTCTGGTGTCGCTGGGGGCAAGAAATCGGGTGTGATGGGTGGTGGAATGGGTGCAGTGTCAGAAACCGTGTCAATCTCCACACGGGGGTCAAACGCGATCGCATCTGTTGCTGACTCCTCAACAAGCGACACTTCCGGCTCAATCGTCACGCTGGAAGCTGCGGTTTCGTCTGGCGGTAGGCGAGGACTATCAACGCCAGACAATTCTGGAGGAATCGGGGCAGCATTGGGATTCTGGTACCCCACTCTTACCAACATCCCAAATAACTTTTGCAAACTCTTGAGGTTGTCGTTGATAATCTCGCGGCTTTGCTGAACTTGCTCCAGATGAAATTGTCGCAGTTCGCTATAGGGACCATTGTTGAGAAAGCGATCGCCAATCTCGTTGGTGATGTCGCCCTCGACAATATTAATGCGAGTCTGCATCCGCGAACCAGGTTTAGGTTGTTCTTCGCTTGTCCTGTCGTCTACGTCGGCAGAACTAACCCAAGTGGTGATTTCTAACTCAATCGCCTCACTGAGTGCCGTAGAAAGTGCCTCAACAATCTTGCCAGCTTTGAGTTGTTGTTTGAATTTGTCGCTTGCCGCCATAACCTGATTTCCAAGGACTGAGGATTTAGGATTTAGGACTGAGGATTTAGGACTGAGGATTTAGGACTGAGGACTGAGGACTGAGGATTTAGGACTGAGGACTGAGGACTGAGGACTGAGGACTGAGGATTTAGGACTGAGGATTTAGGACTGAGGACTGAGGACTGAGGACTGAGGACTGAGGATTTAGGACTGAGGAATGAGGACTGAGGACTGAGGATTTAGGACTGAGGACTGAGGATTTAGGACTGAGGACTGAGGAATGAGGACTGAGGACTGAGGATTTAGGACTGAGGACTAAGGAATGAGGATTTAGGACTGAGTAAGTAGGGTACAAGCCTTTTCAAACCGGAAATTAGAGACGCAATTTGTTTCAAGTAGATGTAGCCCGAAGGAACTCTCGCGTCCTGATGTCAAGCCCCGATTTTTAAGTCTGGGGTATACTCAGCACTCAGCACTCAGTACTCAGTCCTAAAGTGAAGCGTTGACTTTTGACTTGCATTTATTCTGACTCTCAAGGGTTTTCTGAATTGATGGGAGGTAACACTTGTTGCGGATTTGAACGCAAGCGCGACCCAGGCATCTCAGATAGCGTGTTCGTTAGAACTGTAAACAACTGTTGCAAGTTTGCCAGGTTTTCCTGAATGATTTCCCGACCTTCCTGAACTTGCTGGAGGTGAAATTCTCGCAGTTCGTTGTAGGGGCCACTATTGAGAAATTCGCTGCCTACTTCATTTTCAATATCACCATCCACAATGTTAATGCGGGTTCGCATACAGTGACCGGATAAAGGTTGATCTGTCCTTACTCCAGCCGAGGTGTCTGAGTCAGCGGATGAAACCCAGGTGGTGATTTCTAACTCGATGGCTTCGCTGAGTGCCAAGGTGAGTGCCTCAACAATTTTGCCAGCCTTGAGTTGTGCTTTAAACTCGTTACTTACTCCCATGAAGAAAAGCCCTCCAAAAGCTTTGCCTTAGCCAATATTAGACACGCAGATCCTTTGCCTCGCTCAAAAATCTAGGAACCTTAACAAATTCCGGAGCAATTTAAGAAAAAGGCACAAATCAATTGTCAGTCATTCGTTGTCAGTAGCAACGGATGTCCCGCCGGAAACTGGTAGCCTGGAAAACGGACCTTTTTCATCCTTCATCCTTGCCAAAAATCGGTGACATCGTATCCCAGTTCACCGAACATCTGGCGAAGTAGTGGCAAGCTGAGACCAATGACATTCGTATGGCAACCTTCCAGTTTGTCTACAAATAGTCCGCCTTTCCCTTCGAGGGCAAAGCAGCCAGCACAGTTGAGGGGTTCGCCAGTGGCGACGTAGGCTTCAATCTGGCGATCGCTCGCATCGGCAAAGTAAACTTTTGTGATGCCGCAGCGTACCACCGTTTTGTCTTGCTGCAGGTCAATTAAAGCATGACCCGTATAGAGTTCGCCGATTTGGGAGCGCATTTTTTGCCAACGGGCGATCGCTTGTGCTGCATCTGCTGGTTTCCCATGAATCTCGCCGTTAACTAGCAAAACCGAATCGCATCCCAATATCAAAGCATCTGGAAATTGATTCGCAACCGTTTCAGCTTTACGCAGCGCCAGAGTTTGCACCAATTCGGATGCAACGCTAGCTGGGACTAGAGACTCATCAAAATCACTAGGGCAAACCACCGGCTCGATCCCGGCACTTTGTAACAGGCGGCGGCGGGCAAAAGAAGCGGAGGCTAAGACTAAAGTGGGAAGGTTCATCGTTATGTTATCAGTGGCGAATTGCTAATTGTCAAAAAGTTTTAAGTAGAGACGCGATTAATCGCGTCTGAGTTTTGCTCTTCGTAGCGGCGCGTAGCGCGTTTTGAATTAAATAATTCTCTTTTCGCCTCAATCCTCATAACTCTCATCACTTTTATTAGCCATTAGCCATCAGTCAATAACTATCAATAGACGGAAAATGAACTAACGACTTGCTGCAACAACGGCTGCAACTTTCCCCAGCGTTTTTCTGGGGTAGAAGCGTTAAAGGTGACGAGTTTGCCGCGACTGACAGCGATAGAGGCAAGATTATGGCGTTGCTGATTGGGGAGTTTGACGGTGTATTCCAGTATGTAATAAGTCTTAGAGTTAGATTCCAGCTTTTCAGCGTTCACTAATTCTGCCTCGCGTCCCGATCCTGGGGGTGCGATCGCGCTTTTTGATAATTTGTATCCCACTTCCGTCGGTGTCCCCAACTCAGCGAGGGTTTTCCCTGCCGCAACTGGGTTAATGACGACTGACACATTTTCAGAAGGCTCAATGATATCGTGGAACACGACATCGGCTCCACCTTTCACCTCGACTGGAACCCAGCCGTTGGGATATAGGAACTGATAACCGTCGGTGCTATCTACATAGCTTTTTAAGCCACTGGTGGCACTGGCGACAGTGCAACTTTGCAAGCTTACGCTTAATACCACGAGTAGTAGTGCGGCAATCCGTTTTAGCATTTCCCTCTTTCCTTGCAATTTTGTCACTAAGCGCCATTTGTCTCATTTTCCCACTTCCGGGGAACTTCAGAGGAAACAGCGCTACAGAGCAAATAACCCGGTTTGCCGTCTGAAATAGCACCCGTCACCGAAGGCGCTCGCCTGTTTGGTCTGGTGCAGTATAACTAAAGCATAGACGGTGTTAGACCGCTCTAATTCGATATAAATTGCCACTTTTGAAAAGTTATACTTATTCACTGGGAGTAGGCTTCTTCTACCCATAGTAAATATGAACAGCACTCAAAAATTCGTTTTAGCTGGGAGTGATGTACGCGCTGAGGTTGTTACGGAGGTTTTGTCATGACTTCAAACCAAACTACATCTAAGGTGAGTAGTCAAGAAAATTCTTCCATACATCAGCGCGATCGCCGCCCTCTGATTGCGGCTGGTATTGTGTTAGGAATGGGTCAGGCTGGATTTTTTGATGGGATTGTAATTCATCAATTATTACAATGGCACCATATGTTTTCCAGTGTTAAAACTGATGCTACCGTTGCCGGTTTGGAACTAAACACTCTCGGTGATGGTTTGTTTCATCTGTTTGATTGGTTACTGACCTTAATTGGGATTTTTCTGCTTTGGCGAGCCGCAAAACAAAGTAATTCTTTGTCAGCATCAACCTTCATTGGCTCCCTATTACTAGGGTTTGGATCGTTCAATCTTATTGAAGGAGTCATCGATCATCATCTTTTAGGCATTCATCATGTCAGAACGGGTTCGCATACATTCGTTTACGATGTTGGGTTCTTAGTGATTAGTGCGTTGATTGCTAGCGCTGGTTGGATAATATTGCAATCGGGAAAATCGGATGGAAATGAAGCTGAAACCTAGAAGATGATGCTTGAACCAATCCATTAACGTTTAACTGAGTAACTGCAATCCTTTATGCTGTAAATTCTGCTCGATGTGCTGCATATCTTCGGTCGTCTCTCCAGCAACAATACCGTAAATTTCGGTGTAAATCTTTCCGTATTTAACCTTCTCTAAAGCCGACAAGATCGTAAAGTCCTTGCGCTCCAGTTCTGGTTTCAAGGTGACAAGAATAGAGTCCAATGTCCCATCCATCCGATAATCACTGGAATATTTAGCTACCTCTTTTCCCAGTCCCAGTAAAGTATGACGCTGCAAGCAGAGTGGAGTCGAGCCATTCACTCGAAAATTGGCATCGATTGCATAAAGTTGTCCGTCTTTATCTTCCAATACATCAAAGCCAATCACGCCGAAATAACCCTGTTGATGAGCATACTTACCAACAGCAGCAATCATCTCAAAGAACTTGCTCATGTCGGTTTCGCGGTAGTGAATGAGTCCCCCTAAATAGTTGCCTTCTGGAGTTACAATTTGGGTTGTAGTGCCAATGAGCGTAATCTCTCCCGCCTTGCTAACATAGAACTGCACGCAGGAGTTCTGCACTTCATTCTTGACGAACTCCGAGACAATAATCGTATCCACGAACTTAATATCAAGGTATTTCCTTAATTCCTGCAAGCAGTAGTTCAGTTCGCTGGGGCTTTTGATAATATAAGTGCCTTCTCCTGACAGTCCGTGGGAGGTTTTGATCAAGTATGGGAATTGTGGTAATTGAATGTCTTTCAGGCTAAAGGCGTGCAGATTGTATGTTTCATATTTTGGACATTGTATCCCCAGATCGGCTAGCGTTACTTTGCTAAGCAAGCGGTAGTGGGTGTCCGGATTGACGGCGTGTTTTTCAGGTTTGAGATGATCGAAGGGAAATAGAGTGATAAGTTTATCAAAGCGATCGCTCAGCGACTCTTCCGGAGTATCCCTCTGGCTGAGTTCATCCAGATAAGTTGAGCGGTCTATCCTCTCTATATTGGTGTAGCTGAAGCCAAAATGCTCCCGCCAATAGTCAATCAGCGCGTCTGGTGGCGAACTGACGATCACCCCAGGAATGACATCGCCTAACACCGCCAGATTTTTCCAAGGTTCCTTCTGGCAAATTTTGTCGAAGGAAGTTTTGGTGGCTTCACTACTACCGTCTTGAATAAAGTATTTTTTCTTGTTAGGGTAAGCAGCCCAACTCGCTGTCGCCGGGTAATTTAGGATAAATGCATACCGTGCATCTACGATGTCTTGAGCAAACAGATCGGAAAGAGAACTCCCCTGAAAGTATTGAAAATCGTATGTTGAGTTCATATAAAATTACCCCAAAGAAGCAAAAGCAAAAGTAGGCTGCACAACAAACCATCAGTATTCTCTCAACAAACCAAACGGCTTTGTCAATCAGTTGCACTCATCCCTGCGTTAGCGTAGATAAGCCTAAGGGAAACTCTTGCTCAACGAAAGTCGGGTTTGCCTATCTACTCGATAGCGATCGCTGTGCCTAGCGGTTGCAACAGTTCTCAACAAGTAAATTTTACCTGTTGCTTGTTCCCTGTTTTACATTAATCCTTATAGGATGTCTTACCTGCACTTAAGGAAGAATTCTGTATGAACTAAATTTGTAACTTTGAATACAAAAGCTTTTAAAATAGCTGTTTTTTTCATCAATGTTGCTCGCCGTTCCTCAGTTTATAGCAATCCTATTTTATTTGTAATATATTTTTTTGACGAACCGCCAAGAACGCCAAGAACGCCAAGAAAGAAAAAGAAGAGAATTTTAGAAATCACTTAGGATTGCTATATCGCTGGGAATGAAATAGCGCTGGTTTGCATGGGGTGCTAAATCTTTCAGCTTTCAGGGTGAAAACTTTATCATTGGAAACACTCTTCCGCATTAATCCTTCCCTGGAACGCCACGCTTCAAAGATTTCGCTTCTGCCATCATCAAGAGTTTTTGAGTCAATTTTATAAACTTTTATTGGATTTTTATACCCATCATCTTTTCTTTTAAATGACCTTAGTTTTAATCCTAGTAAATTCAAAACTTTGCTAAGCACTTTTATGCAACTTAGACGCTCTTTCTCTGTTTCCATCGGAATGCTTATTCCGATAGCTCGTTTAATGTGCTTGCTGCACCTGAGTGCAGTAGCTTTGAGTTCAATTAAGTCTAAATCAGTTTCTTGAAATTCACGATCTGGATGGATAAATTGTACTACTCCTAACGCTCTCAACGCCTCAATCTTTAAAGTGTAAGTATTCAAATCTGGCAGAAAAACTTTACCCTCGCCTCTTTCTAACTGCTGATGCCATTCTTGTTGATCTTGTAGTTGTAAATACTCGCTTTCGTGAGTCAAATAGTAGTGAACCAACAACTGTGAATAATATCCCCGATCGTCCCGCAGCTTTAATTGGGGAGTCACTTCTACCCCATAACGCTGTTTCAAGATGTATTTTTGCACTTGATTTCGCTCTTCATCCGTTAAAGAACGTTTGGTTAACAGACGCTCATATTCTCTGCGATCGATATCTGGAGAATTAGCAACTGCACTGGCTGCTTGTAATTCAATTTGATTCCTAATTTTGACAATTTGATGCTTGATAGATTTAGCTTTTTGGCGACGATCTTCAAATTCTTGTTGAATTTTAACAATTTCTCGAACCAGCTTTTTAGACGTTTCCCAATCACAAGGAGCTGCTGCTAAAAGTGCCATCCGTAGCTCTCTGAGGCGCTCATGGGGGGGAGCATCACTCATGACATTCACCTGATGTCCTTCAGCGATTAATCCTTCTAACATAGATTGACGATACAGGGTAATCGAAGCATTTACTCTAGCTGCAAATTTCGCCCAAGTTCTTAGGTGAATGAGGTCATAAACTAAGGGCAAATCCACATCAACTGGATGAAGCGGACTCATCAAAGCTAGGTTTTCTTTCTGATTTTCCTGGTACCAATGAGACAGTACCCGATAGTTCTTACTACCACTGCCAATCATGCCAATGCCTCGTTTAGCACACCAAACAATTCGCGGTACGCTCTGACGGACTCTGGCTAATGCTTGTCGGGCTTCTGAGTCTGGAATTACCCCTTGAAAAATACCATAAACACGGTCGAAATGTTCCACATCAATGCTGACTCCTGTACCCAGGCTAGGAGTCACAAAAACTGCGTCATAGTCTAAGGCTTTTTGATTGATGGTTTCAACAAAATTGACCGCCTCATGACCGGGAGTGTTGGTTGTTTGAGAACTGACTACTAACGTCTTGGGGTATTGTCGAAGGAACTGTTCTAGACGTTGTTTGATATAGCGCTCGATGGTTTCTGAACTGTAACGCCCAGAACGACTATCGGTTGTAACATAACACTTTCGTCCGGCGATCAGATCGAGTTCCAACTGTTGAATTAGCAGGGTTGGATTTGGGGTGTTGTGGAAGGTGACATCCCAGCCAGTTTCAGGCTTCCACTCATTCAATACAACCCACGGCTCAATTTTAATTCCTGCTAGTCCTTTCAGGTAGTCTAGGGAAAGGTCTGATAAGTCAGCATCTTGGGCAATAACCAAACCGCCAGTTTGCAGCACAGTGGAGATTAGCTGCTGGAAGACTCTTAATATCTTGATTCGCTTGTCTTTACAAGTGTCGCTGTTGAGGAGATGCCATAAGGATTGCTCAACTTCATCCAGAATCACGATCGCGCCTTGCCAATGTTCTGGGTTCAGCTTCCAAATGGAATCAATACAAAGTCCTAAAGATGGGGCAATGGGTAATAAGTTATGGGAGTTTTTCTCCCGCTTTTCGAGTGTGCGGTGATTAATCCAATTCACTCCTATTTTTTCGCACAAGAACTGCCCTAGTTGGATTCTATGGGTGAGGAGCAGAACGCGATCGCCTCTATTTTTCGCTTCTTGGATCAGCGATACAAGTGCGGTGGTTTTTCCGGTTCCTTTAGCAGACTTGATTCCGACTAATCCAGAGGTGGGAAAAGGCAATTTTTCCAGGTAGCGACGGTTGAGGGTGAGTGCTGGGGAATAGGTTAACTCGGTGTGGGGTTTGCTTTTGGCAAGGTCAGTTTCTAAGTTGACACTGGCTTCATAGACTGTCTGGAAGGCGGCAGCGCCTTGGGCGACAATAAAATCATCAACGCCTTTTTCTAATCCGGGAAGCCGGATAATTTTGACAGGGCAATTTTGTTCCTCTAACAGTTCGCCCAGTTGAGTTTGCGCGTGATTGACTGCCTTGATAGTCTTGGGTTGAGTTTCGTAGTCAAAGCAGATGAAAAAGGTGCGCTTGAGTCGAGTGAAGGCGAGAAGGTCTGGAATTAATTGTCGGCGTTGGACATTGCCTTGAAAGTCTTTGGTGACGCGGTAGCCGCTAGTAATGCCCGGTAAAGCGATCGCAGCATATCCTTGCGTTAATAAAGCAGCAGCTTTTTTGGCTCCCTCGCAAAGGATCGCCGGAATTTTCATCTCTAGCACCCACTGCCAAAATCCCAGCGCTTCTCCAGTTTGAGCGATCGCAATCTTCTCTGGCATGGGGACGCCGTAGCGCGATGCAGTCTGCTGCCAGATATGAAGGGGCACTCTCAGACAAAAAATCCGTGTCGGCGTGCAGGGAGGATGCTCGTACTTGATGAGTTTACCCTTTTTGTCCGGCTTGGGATGGTTCGGCTTATAACACCCCCACTCCATCAAACGCCAATGGTTGAGCGGGTCTAGTCCCGAACACCACCAGCCTCCTTTCGCCCCATGAGCATAGCGATGCAGCCACCAACTGCTCACCATTCCAGTATTCGTCCGGGGAATGCGATCGGAGATCAACAAATACTCATAAAAGGCGTCTCCTTCCAATGAGATGAAGTTGAGCAAAGCCAGATCGCGGTCAATGCCGCTGTCCAAGGCTAATTCCTGAAAGTGTTTGGGGTTTAGATTGGGTGGATGCATTTGGAGGAGTATAAAACTCTTGAGACATCAACGGATCTAAAACCGTACCACGAACCAGCCGATTAAACAGATGAAGCGTGAAGGCATAATTCACTGACAAAACTCCTGAAACCATTGAAAAAGCGTAACTCCTCAGTCCTCACTCCTCAATCCTCAGTCCTCAGTCCTCAGTCCTTCTTCCTCCCTCCTCCCTCCTCAGTCCTCCTTCCTCCCTCCTCAGTCCTCCTTCCTCCCTCCTCAGTCCTCCCTCCTCAGTCCTCAGTCCTCAGTCCTCAGTCCTCCCTCCTCCCTCCTCCCTCCTGTTTCGGTCAGTGAATTAGGCGTGGATGCCGACTATTCCTTTAGGCAATACACAATAATCGGGTGGGGTTGCCCCTTCACTTGCTGGGGAGGCAATTCTTGGGTCGAAATTGTCGAGGGTGAGGGTAATTGCTTGTGAGTCGCCGCACTCAGCAGCAACGGTTTTCCGAGTTCCTTGGTCAAAGATTCGATCCGCGAGGCGACGTTCACCGGATCTCCGATCGCAGTGTACTCCAAGCGCTGGGGCGAGCCGATACTGCCCAACACCACAGACCCCGTATGAATGCCAATTCCCATTGCTAAAGGAGCTTGCCCCTGTTTTTCTAGGTCGCTATTAATAGATTGCAGGCTGACGAGCATTTGTTGAGCCGCTGCAACAGCCTTGGCAGCATGATTGTGTGGGTCATCTCCCACCCCAAACAGCGCCATAAATCCATCCCCTAAGAATTTGTTTACCATCCCCCCATGCTGCTGCTCAACAATTTTTACCATTTCAGTCAGGAACAAGTTCAGCATAGTCACGACTTGCTGGGGAGAGGAAACAGCGCATCGGGCTGTAAAGTTGCGGATGTCAGCAAATAGAATCGTTAATTCCTGCTCGACTCCGCCTAAGCTGGGATCGCGCTGGAGAATCTGTTGAGCGGCTGTTTGACCGACATGACGACCAAAGGTTTCTTGCAAGCGTTGCTTCTCTCGCAACTCCTCAATCATGTCGTTAAAGTCATCAATTAAGGGACCAAATTCGTCGGCTCGCAGCAAGGTAAGGCGAATGTTGAGGTTCCCCGCTGCCACAGTGCGAGCCGCCTGCTGTAGCATCTCTACTGGTTCAACGACTAATTGACCGACCATCCAAGCACTGGTAAACCCGAAGACCATACCCAGCCCCCCGACGGATAAGGTGAACCAGGGATCTGGCGTTGCGGATGCACTATAGGTCAAGCTTAAAAGTAACAGCGAAGCGATGGGGCATACTCCAGCCGATACTGCCCACATGAGTCCTCGTTGCCGAAGCGAGAGGGGAAAAGCCCCCGGTGTTTCAGCCGGGTGAGCTTCTTGAAACAGCAAGGGGTACAACAGTCGCTGGCTTAACAGCTCAACGGTAAAAAAACCTTGAGGGATGGCAATCAGCGCTGCAACGATCACCGAAATCGGCAGGTGCAAGAATACGCGCGGGTCGAGCGTTCCCGGAGCATAATTCAGGGCGAGTAGAAATACGGGAATGCACAACAGCCAACCGATTCCAGCCACAAGCATTCCCCACCACGGCAGATTAATCGCTCGTTGTCTCGCTTTAATCAGATGTTCGGCTCTCAAGGTTTGGCGGTGCAGTATCTTCTGTAAAGGGCGCTGTAGCGACAGCACGATCTGCACCCATAGGAACAGAGCGATTGGGTAGACTACGACGTTATAAACCAAGAGAGTATTGACAAATACTCTATTCTGAGCAGGAGTCAGCAGCGATTGAATCTGGGTCAGGTTGTACCAGATATTAAATGCACTGCCAATCAACTCGGCAGCGAGTGGCGCACAGGCAATCATCCCTAGACGATAAAGAATGAGCCAGTCCAATTGACTCCTATCAACCAATTCATAACGGGATGCCATGCAATCCTCCTGCTTGATGGGGAAAGCCAATCGTTGTTGGCATGGTTTCACACAGAAGCGATCGCTTCTGTGCTTCTGGTTTTACCGATTCCTAACGGCAATGTGCCTTACTCATCATTGTGCGAAAAAGGTAGGGATTTCGGTGATTTCTTACCACTATGCTTCACGAATTGGGCTGTCTCCGGGGCATTTTGCGATGAACTCACAAAATGAGTCAATTTTTCTAGTCTGGGAGGAATTATTGAACAGCTACTATTTCATACCCATTCACTGTTTTAAGGTTACGCTTAATCTTGTTCTGAACTTCCCTTTTTCTAGCGCAGTGGTGCGTAAGCGCCAGGGTTGGGGGGAGCTGATGTGTAGACTCACAAAAGTGAAATGGTATCCAATAAAGTATTTATCTTGTTGGCGACAGCTTGTTTACGGAATGCTTCGCCTCTATGAGATGCCAAGATGAATCCAGATGCTTTGCCATAGGGACACGGCATTGCCGTGTCCCTACACCCGATGCCAATCGCATTTCACAAAAAAGCCTTCTTTATAGAAGGCATAATCTCACTGATGAGTAAGCAGTTCTTGAGTGGTAGATAGATTTATATATAGCGATTGTTCAAGGCTGGTTTCCAGTCGCTTTTTTGAGTGAAGCTTATTTGAGGTAGCTCAAATGAGTGACACTCAAGCGATCGCTCACTAATAAAAATGCCCTCTCATCTCTTCTGCTGAAAGGGCATCGTCTAACTGATGGGTGTGAGAAGGGTTTTCACCATGCTTCTTAAAAACAAGCATAAGTCGTGAATGTGACAGGGGTATGACAAGTGAATAACAATGCTGCGATCGCTTTTGCTTGTTTTGCCTTCGTTCCCCTAAAACACCCTTCCCGTGCCATTTGGGAACTTAACGATGCACAACCAGAACCGAGCAGGAGGCATGATGGAGGACGTAATTGCTGACACTACCGAGAACTAACTCACCAATCCCAGAACGACCCCGACGCCCCATTACGATGAGATCGGCACCCCAAGTTTGAGCTAAGTCACAGATGTTTTCACCTCGACTGCCAAGGCTTTGGGTGAATTCGGCACTGATTCCTGCCTTCGTTGCTTCATCTACACGCGATCGCAGTAGCGCTAAGTATTGACTTTCAAATGCATCCCACTGCTGTCGATAGTCGCTTGGGACATCATCGCGTCGCCAAGGATAGTAGTCCAGACCGGGCATTCCTGGAATCCCTGGACTGCCCTCTTCATTCGCAGATAGGACGTGCAATAGCATCAGACTGGCATGAAACGCTTTCGCTAAGGATACGGCTTCATCAAAGACTTGCTTGCCGATTTCAGAGCTATCCATTGCCACGAGAATTTTGTAAAACATACACACCAGTCCCTACCTGTTTTTGTTGCCAGAATGCAGCACTTCTTGACCAGTGAAGCCTGGATGTCTAGCTCTCCTTGCGGTTCGGACTATGACTACCAGTTCCTCCATTATCAGGGGTGCAGATGATACTCTTTGATCAAATTAGTCGAGGCTAGCAACTGGTCTAGCGCTTTGGTCGCCTTGTAGCCGAGGACTGGCTTTCCCAATGAAATCAGCGTCCCGCAACGATCGCCTGCATTTCCTTGAGTTCCTCCCGGTTCCACTGGTAGGGTTAAAACATACTTTACTATAATTAGCAACACTAGCAGTAGTGGAGTGAAGGGGCTACACTCAAACTAGCATTGCTCGTGGCAGCACTCTTCGCGCCGAGGTCTGAAAATGGTGAACAATAGCGCGATCGCTTTCAAACCCTACACCTCACCCAAACTGGTTGAGCAGTTTCCGGTTGGGTGTCGAGTCAGGCGCTTGGACTTTTGTACGGAAGGGGTAGTGGTGAAGTACGAGGCAGGCGATCGCATAGGCTATACAACGGATGATGGCTGGTATGACTTTCCTCATCATTCCCAGCTCAAACGGATTGATGAGGATGAGGTGGATTGGTAAACAGCGTGACTCTTTGTGCGCTTTCCTATCGCCTCTACCCAAAAGAGTCGCTATAGGGTTTTTGTCGCCACTTTAATGGCTTAGAAATTGTTGGATGTAGCTAGCCAAACTTTGTTGTAATTCCCAGTCAGTGCTAGGAATCGGAGTTAAATAAAATCGCTGTCCTGATAAAAGCGTCAGACTAAGCCGGTAAAAGCGAATTCCTCCCAAGTTGGATTCTTCTACTTGAACGCCCGTAATCTTGTCAATTGAATAACCCGTTACTTGAGTTCCCAACCAGCCTTTTTGTTTGAGAATTACTCGATTGAGATGTTTGTCAAATCGGCAACTCTTCACCGGACTTCCAAACATCATCAAGTTAGCACAAACAATACAGAACAATCCAAAAAAATCAATAGGCCAATTGGAAGAGATAAAAACAAGAAGCCCTAAAACAGCGGTAAAACTGCTCAGCATCCAAATGCCAACTGGGCGTTCTCGCAGTGTGAGTAATGTAAAAGTTTGCTGAATTACCTTCATCGGTTTAGTCGTGGATGCGATCGCACCTCAAGAGCAGATTTGTTGCTATTGTCCTAGGTGACGTTTGGGTCACGCACTGAAGCTGCTGTGAGATCCTTTCAAATGCGTAGCTAGTAGGTTGGGTTGAGATGAGCGTTACCCAACAAATGCTGATGTTCTGTTGGTTTCGCTGTTGCTCAACCCACCCTACGCTCTTAGGACTTACGCAAAGTTTATGCATATAGCATTTTGTAGGGGCAACCACAGGGGGATTGCCCCCATATGTGGTGATGTTGCGTAAGTCCTGGCTCTTTGAATGCAACTCGCATGACATGGTAACGCCACAAGTTTAATTCCCACCAAGCCTTCCCGCTGGCAAATGTGACGTGCCTCACACCATCAGTGCGAAGCGCATCACGAACGATTTCATTGTTCTGTCACCTGAATCGCTTTAAACAATCACTTTTGCTTGCGGGTTGAATCACGACCCGCCACAGTATTTTCACTGATAGTAAGGGCATCGAGTTCCCGTGCCCTAATGATGCTCCCATCCAGTCAACCCCAATTCTCAGTACCATCCAACGCCGCTGATACTGACATTAAAGAAGTTCCCAGCCAATATAAAGGCTGGTCAATCAGTACAAAAGTGATTGATGGAAAGCTATGGTTGCGTTGGCAACATCCGCAAGAATTCTTCCCCCAGTTCGGGTGTCCCGTAAACGAAGCTGGTCTTGCCTCAACCATCAGCCATGTGCGATTCTTGATCGATCTAGCCATCAAGTTGGAGTCAGAAGTGCCAGCGAGAACGCCTTTGACATCAAATGACTCAAATTTCTCCGACCGGATAGAGCGATCGCTTTTTCGGGTTGACTATATGGATGGAGATTCACCACTTTCATTTATGGGCTGAATTTCACTAACGATTTCATAAAAAGCAGTGGTCGGCGGTTTCTCAAACAAAGGATTCATCTGATTTAATATGGCTTGATAAGCCTCGCTTTGATTAGCTTGCATATCTTCCACACTCTCCCAAAGAATAATCGCGATTCCTCGGTCAGTCCCCGGTTCTTGCAGTAAGTACGACCCCTTAAAGCCTTGCGTATAGGTTGAGACAGCTTTTTCATAGAGTTGCTCAGCCTCATCAAACTTGCCAGGTTTGAATTCTCCAATCGCAACATAGGCAAATTGGTGCTTTAGAAAATCTTGAAACTCTGTCATGGCTTCCTCCTTGAAGCTGGGGTTATCGCGGTTTTCAGATGCGCTACGTGCAGGCGGAACTAATGGGTTGAACGGAGAACCGCTTGCTTATGCGATCGCGCCCTCCATCCTCGATCGTTAATTGGGAATTTGCTTGACGTAGGCTTCGGTATAAAGGGTTAAACTACCCTCTTCCACATACAGCTCCTTAATGCGGATTGCCATTCCTTGCAGGTCAAAATAGGGTAAGTTCGCCAATTCTCCTAACTTCTCCATCAAGGCGATCGTGAGTTCCAGTGAAATCCCTTCTCCAGGATTGCAGCTAAACCCCTCCAACAAGATTGGCGTTGAAGAAGTGCGCGGACGCACTACGGCGGCGAAACCGACTTGCCGAGCCTTATCCACGTCATGCAGTAGCATCTTTCCACTGAATTCCATCTTGCCGTCACCCGGCAGATGCATCTCCAGTTGTTGCGGTTCCAAGGTCACGATTTGACCATCCGCATTCAACTCCATGCTTTGAAATTTGCTGCGGATGTAGTCTGAGCTTAAAGCGCGGTTAATATCTTGTTCGGTGAGTACAACACGGGCAGTTGCATCTAGCGGATGGTTTAGCTTAATCTGACCGAAAATCGCGTCAAAGAGATTGATCGCAACATTATCGGCGTGCAATTCCATTTCCTGCACGCGGATATCTTTCTGAATCGCCAGACCCCGACCTTCAACCGAAACTGAATCTGCCTGTCCTTGCGCCATCTTCAGCAAATCGGTTCGGACATCTACATCTATGTTCTCTGCGTCATCCAGCAGGCTAGATAGCCCCATTTCCACTGCCTGCGAGAGCGCCTGTTCCTCTAGCCGTGGCTCGTCTGTCATCGGTGCTTAATCTCAAAAAGTGTTCTGCTACTGGTTACTCTAGACGCTCATCACTCAGCAGCGTATCTACATCCCGGAATAAACAAAATGTAACAAATCATCTAGTCCAATACTTTTCGGATCGGACACTCCCTTACCCCCAACCCCTTCCCTGGTAGGGAAAGGGAGCCGGAGCCATCTTCAAAGCCCCTCTCCAGCCAAAAAAATTTATTCCTTTTCCCTCCCCTTGTAGGGAAGGGTTAGGGAGAGGTCTGCGACTTGTGTGTACACGGTAGTCTTGTAGGGAAGGGTTACGGAGAGGTCAAAAGCCCCATCAATTCGCCATCATCAGGATTGCCACCTGCTTATCAGTCCAAATGTGTCGTTTCTGGAGGCAAGATAAGCCCTGAATCTGAAGCTGTAGTTCGTTGTTGAGGGATTTTGGCGGACATGAAAAAGCGCTTGGGAGTCTTGCCGTGTTTCGACCCCAAACGCTTTTTCTTTTAAACTCGCTCCTCACACAAATAAAGAATATCGCTTGTTCAATCGAATCAATCCTCTAGTACGTGACACTTTATTAACTGACACGCGCCAGACAAAAATCTTTACATTACGGTTGATAGCTGACTAGATGAGGCAAAATCGATCGGCGACTCAGATATTAAAGCTTGTCTCTAGGCGATCGCTTTCTTGTAACGTGACACACTCAATACATCCCAGCTTACCTAAGCGTCGGTCATCTTTCCAGATTTAGGAATTTCAGGTGTATTCAATTTGAAGGAAAACCGCCAGAACTCCGAGAATTGCCACCCCAACAATGGTTTCCCGTTGCTCATCCCAAAGACGGCGCAAGCTATAAAAAACATAGGCGAATGTTGCACGGCGTTCTCGTCCTAGTTGCGCCATCAGCAATTGAACTTTAGCATCTACCTGTTCAATCGAGACTTCGCCCTTTTGATAGGCAGCTTCTAGCTCATCTAATTTGCGCCAATATTCTTTTGTCGCTTCCCAGAGATTAGGCATCATAACTTAAAGGTGTATTCTTTTATCGTTAACTTATGTAAATTAAGGTAACGCGCCTGCCTGGGTAGTTGTGTCTATAAAGGGGTAGAACCCGATGGTCTATAAATAGGTAGAACCCTGGTTGCGTGAGTCTTCAGGTACCTAAACGCGATCGCGCCACCTGAAGACTCTCGCTTCCCTGACCGGCTGACCAGACGCAGTTTCTGGCGATCTGAGATCGCGGTAAACTCAGATGTTGCACCCGATTCCTTTTTCCTAACCTCCGGAGATAATCACCTTGGGCATAGAACTACGCAGTTACGTATTTCTAGACAGCTTGCAGCCTCAGCACGCAGCTTACATGGGGACGGTAGCGCTAGGGTTCTTGCCATTGCCAGGAGATACGTCGCTGTGGATTGAAATCTCACCGGGCATTGAAATCAACCGGATTACTGATGTCGCCCTCAAAGCTGCCTCTGTACGTCCAGGGGTGCAGGTAGTCGAACGACTGTATGGGCTACTAGAAGTGCATTCCAGCCGCCAAGGAGAGACGCGGGCGGCAGGCATTGCCATTCTGGAGGCGCTGGGAGTTGATCGAGACGAATGTCTCAAGCCGCACGTCGTTTCTAGCCAGATTATCCGCAACATTGATGCTCACCAAACGCAGCTGATCAATCGCACGCGCCGAGGACAGCTACTTCTAGCAGGACAAACGCTTTATGTATTAGAAGTTCAACCTGCCGCTTATGCAGCGCTGGCGGCGAACGCGGCGGAGAAAGCGGCGGCAATTAACATCTTGGAAGTTCAGGCTGTGGGAAGCTTCGGACGCCTCTATTTGGGCGGAGAAGAACAGAATATTCTGGCGGGTTCTGCGGCGGCGTTGGTGGCGCTGGAAAGCTTGCCTGGTCGTGAAAATCCTGCTAGTTGGCGTCAAGAATAGCTGAAGGAGATTGATGACGAGGGAGAGATGGGGAATGCGATCGCTTTCTTTGAAAGAAAGCCACTTCAGATTACAGTCAATGCGTTAGCACTGGTGGATTAAGCAAAGGAAATCCAAATGGCAAATCTAGAGCATCTTGCACTACTTCAGAACGGTGCAGTGAAATGGATTGAGTGGAGAAGGAAAAACCAACAAATAGAACCAGATTTGAGCGAAGCCAACCTCACAGGGGTGAACCTCAGAGGGGCAATCCTCACAGGGGCTAATCTGAGAAGGGCGAATCTGTGCAATAGTTTACTCATCGCCGCTAACCTCAGTCATGCTAACCTCAGCGATGCTAACCTCCACTCCGCTTCCCTGATCGAAGCTAACCTGAGTAACGCCAACCTCAGCATTGCTAACCTGAGCAAAGCCAACCTCAGCGATGCCGATTTGGGCAATGCGAACCTGATCGGGGCTGACCTCAGAGGCGCTAACCTAAAAAGAGCGAATCTAAGTAATGCGAACCTGATCGGAACCGATCTCAGAGGCGCTAACCTTCACAAAGCCGATCTCGGTGCAGCAAAGCTGACGAGAACTAACCTCAGCGAAGCTAACCTGATTGCAGCGAACTTAATTGCCGTCGATCTCAGTAATGCTAATCTTCACGACGCTGAACTAATTGGAGCTTACCTTTACAAAGCTGACCTGCACAAAGCAAACTTGATCGAGGCTCACTTCAATGATGCTTATCTCTTCAGGGCTAACCTCAGCGAAGCTAACATGACTCAGGCTGACTTCCGATGGGCTAACCTCAGCAAAGCGAACCTCACCGGCGCTAATTTGAACAAAGCAAACCTTAGGGGCGCTAATCTCACCGGCGCTAACCTCACCGGCGCTAACCTCACCGGCGCTAACCTCACTGGCATTAACCTGACGCGGACTATACTCCAAAAGGCAATGATGCCTGATGGCACAATTCACCCTTAGCTGGCAATTAAATTTGGGGTAGTAGAAATGCGAATAATTGCGTTTCCACGTCTGACCATTCCAAAATCCCAAATCTAAAATCCAAGATTGGTATAACTTATGAAAAAACTGATCGTAATTACAGGGGTAAGTCGGGGTCTCGGTCTTGCCATGACTGAAAAATTTATTGAGCTGGGGCATACAGTTTGTGGGTGCGCCCGTTCAACGGAAGCAACACAGAACCTTAAGCGCAAATTTGGAACGCCCCATCATTTTGCCAGCGTGGATGTTGCGGACGAACCTCAAGTGAAAGCCTGGGCTGAGCAACTGTTAGCTAACTACTCATCCCCCGATTTATTAATTAATAATGCCGCATTAATTAATCAACCCGCCCCACTTTGGGAAGTCGATAACGAGGAATTTTCTCGACTCATTGATGTAAATATTAAAGGAGTCGCTAATGTAATTCGCTACTTTGTTCCAGCCATGATTAAAAACAATAGTGGCATCATTGTCAACTTGAGTTCAGGTTGGGGTCGTTCCACCTCGCCTGAAGTTGCACCCTACTGTGCTTCCAAGTGGGCAATTGAAGGATTAACTCAGTCGTTGGCTCAAGAATTACCTTCGGGAATGGCGGCGATTCCCCTCAACCCAGGCATTATTCATACCAATATGTTAGAGATTTGTTTTGGAGAAGAGGCGGCTGCTTACACAGCGGTGAAAGACTGGGTTAAAAAAGCGGTTCCGTTTTTACTGCAAATGACACCAAAAGACAATGGTGTGTCGCTGACAGTTCCTTCATAACCTTCTTACGCAGTTAATCTAAGAACGAGAATTAAAGACAGAAATAAACTTAGATACCCGACTTCTTAGAGAAGTCGGGTATCTCGCCTTCACGAACCATTTAGGACTGCTATATTTCGGTTTAAGTAACTTGTACAAGGCGCGAATGCTTCACCCTCAACCTAAGAACCCAAGCATCGTAAGAGAAGGGTTGGGGAAGAGGTTCTATGTAAAGAAACTAAATCCACTCAAGCCGTCTGTAGTTCAAGGCTTGGATAGTCGATATATCCTTTCTCATCGCCACCGTAAAAGGTGGCGCGATCTGGCTTATTTAGGGGAGCATGGAGTGCAAAACGTTCTGGCAAATCTGGATTGGCAATATACAGCCTGCCATAAGCTACCAAATCCGCATTACCAGAAGCCAAAACAGCATTCCCTAAGTCGCGGTCATATCCTCCCGCTGCGATTAAAGTCCCCTTGAAGATAGGACGGAAGTATTCGGTAAACAAGCCTCCTGTAGAGTTGTCGAGGGTAGTATTACCATCGGTTCTCGGCTCAACGATGTGGAGATAAGCGAGGTTAAAACGGTTGAGTGAATCAGCTACATAACTGAACAAAGCAGATGGATTCGAGTCGGACATACTATTATATGTGCCGCTTGGGGAGAGGCGAATTCCTACCCGTTGTCCACCCCAAACACTGACTACCGCTTCAGTCACTTCCATCAAAAGTCGGGCGCGGTTCTCAATTGAACCACCATATTGGTCGGTGCGTTTGTTCGTCCCATCCTCAAGAAACTGGTCAAGTAGATAACCGTTGGCACCATGAATTTCAACCCCGTCAAATCCAGCAGCCAAGGCATTTTCTGCCCCTTTGCGGTATTGTTCGACGATTTCTGGAATTTCTTCTGTTTCTAAGGCGCGAGGTGTGACGAAGGGTTTTGGCCCTTCAAGAGTGATCGCTTCACCTTCGGGTGCGATCGCGCTGGGTGCTACTGGCAGTTCTCCTCCTGGTTGCAGTGATGGGTGAGAAACCCGCCCAACGTGCCACAGCTGTAAGAAAATCCGCCCGCCATGAGCATGAACTGCATCTGTCACCAGTCGCCATCCTGCTACCTGTTCTGCTGAGTGAATGCCTGGAGTATTCGCATATCCCTGTCCTTGAGGCGATACTTGAGTGGCTTCTGCGATAATTAACCCCGCCGACGCCCGTTGTGCATAATAAGTAGCATTCATGGTTCTGGGAACATTTCCCGCTCCCGCACGCATCCGGGTTAACGGAGCCATCACAATTCGATTGGGAAGTTCTAAGGAACCCAGCTGAACAGGTGAGAAAAGATTGACATTCGCGCTCATTGGCTTAATCTCCATTGGAACGACATTACAGTTTTTGATTGCACAACGCAGACATCAGAAACTCTAGCAAGCTAGTGTATGAGTGGCGCGTATGATTACCCGAACCGCAAGCAAACTGGACAGTTACAGGACGGACTTACGCATAAGTTATGGAAAAACGAACCGCGAAGGACGCAAAGTACACGAAGGAATAAGAGTTTCAGAGAGTTCTTGCGTAAGTCCTAAGTTAGTTTATCGCCACTTGCTTTGTGGTTAAGTTGTTCTGTGGAAGTAAAGCTTTAAGTTTGTCAGCAAGCACTTCCAAAGCAGCTACGCCAGTGGCTCGATCTACCACCACACCATCTTTGAAGAACAGAAGCGTGGGAACGGCTTGGATGTTGTATTGTGTAGCGATGTGTCCATAGTCGTCAATATTCAGCTTGCCAACCTTGGCAATTCCTTCAAAATTGGCAGCTAATTCTGCAACCAATGGGTTGAGCATTCGGCAAGGACCACACCAAGCTGCCCAGAAATCTACCACAACTGGAACTTTACTTGCTAGGACTTCGGTTTCAAAGTTGTCTTTGGTCAAGGTGACATATTTAGCGTTGTCTGACATGGTTTCCCGCCTCCTTCAGGCTGTAGATCAACGTGAGGGGAATGCCAGCGGCTGTTGCAGGAAGCGCATTGCATCATTATCATGCGATCGCGTCCACTCAACTCGCTGCTAAAAGTTACCAATCTGGTTTCATTCCCCTAAAGGGTTTAGTAGTTAAACAACCATTTGATTAAATACTAGAACAATCTTTCCCTAATAGTCAAGTAGTTATTTAACTATTTCATTACTGAGCGCCAAGACGTAAAATAGAAGTAAGACGGTAAATTTTAGCCAACGGCATAGATCCAGAGCGTGAGACACGCCTGTACCGTCGTTCAACCTTCTGTTAGCGTTGACATCAGAGTAATCGCAGAGTCCTGCTGGGGCTTGCTCGTGGCTTCTTGTACTAACCCCTACTTCCCATGATCGATAACAACAATAGCGTTCAACCGCCCTCTGCGTCTCAAGCTGCCGTTCGGGACATAGAACTTCGGGCTAAAATCTTTGCAGCTCTCTCCGATCCTACACGCTTGAGGATTGTGGAGATGTTAGCTTCTTGTGAGGAAATGAGCGGAAGCGAGATAGCCAATCACTTAGGGATTAGTTTAGCTCTCTTCTGTCACCACTCCAAGATACTGGCGGAAGCGGGGTTAATCCAGATCCGAAAAGAAGGTCAAACCAAGTACAACTCGCTGAAACGGGAGTTACTGCTTGATTGCTTCGCCAGTTTTACGCCCAAACAGCTAAAAACAACCAGTGAAAATAATCCTAAAGATGCTAACGCGATCCAACTCAAGCCTTGATTCCTCTTCTATTTTCTCTAATTAATGTAGGCTAGGCAAAAGCCCGACACAACGAATTGATGCAAAGTTTTTCAGCATTCACTTAAAATTGGTAACGACGCTCTTGTTCTTGAATTGGGTAGTCATTAGCGCTCATATCGCGCCTTTTCATCAGCCCATCAGCGTCAAATTCCCAGTGTTCGTTTCCATGAGTGCGGAACCATTGACCAGTCTCTGCATCACGCCATTCATACTCAAAGCGTACAGAAATCCGATTATCTGTGTACGCCCACAATTCTTTCATCAGACGATAGTCCAGTTCTTTTTCCCATTTGCGCTTCAAAAACTCTTTGATGGCTTCTCGACCTGTAAAAAATTCGGTACGATTTCGCCATTGAGAATCAACTGTATAGGCATTAGCCACTCGTTCAGGATCGCAAGTATTCCAAGCGTCTTCGGCTGCTTTTACTTTGGCGAGTGCAGTTTCTTTAGTAAATGGGGGACGAATTGGGGATGACATTTTGAGATTCCTCCTGTTAATTGACTTTAAGTGAATAGAATTGGGATGAAGTTTAAGTTTATACAGATGTAGTTTATACAGATGTAGGTTGGGTTTCACTATCGTTCAACCCAACGCCGTACAGGGGTTGCTGGGTTTCGTTCCAAGAGTCCAGCCTAGGGAATTTTGTACACTTGAATTGAGAGATTTTTAGGTAAATTTTTGTAATTGAGACGATGCTAATTTTCTGCCAGTAGAAGATTCGGTTGGCTGTGGGAACCAGGTGATAAGTGGGTAAGCAGCGAGGATGCGATCGCAACATTGTCATCTAATAGAGGTAGAACTGTCACATTCGCTGAGTACGCTGATAGTAAGAACTGCAAAGTTCTACTCCTCACACCATTAGATGCAGCTCTCTTGTTCAACAGGCAAGAGGGCTTTTTCCTTAATTACAGCACTTCCAGATCGTCGTCAAGCAAATTGCGATCGCAATTACTTGAATAAATCTTTGGGTGAAAATTGCGATCGCAAGAATAACTGCGTAATGTAATAAGTGTTTCCTTGCCGCCAAACTCCTATACCCGTCTCGGCGTATTCGGCTTGCAAAATATTTGCACGATGTCCGGGACTATTCATCCATCCCTGGACGGCTAACGGCACGGGTTGGGGAGCATTAACACTTTTAAACAAATTCTCGCCGACTACCCAGTAGGAGATTCCCCCAGCCCGAACCCGTTTAGCCAGAGTGCTGCCGTCTGGACTAACGTGGTCAAAGAAGTTCTCACGAGCCATCTTCTGACTGTAATTGCGAGCAACCCGTGCTAATTTTTCGTTGTTTTGAAGTGGATTTAAGCCATTCTGCTGGCGGACTTCATTGATACGCTGACGGACAGAGGCTTCCATCTGGGCAATGGTGGAGGATTGAGCGGCGCTGTTAGGCAATGCCGGTGCTTCGGGTACATCCTGTCCAGGCAATTGCCGCAATAAATCTGCGGTAGGTTCGCACCCCACCAATCCTAGAGCCATCGGTATCCAGAATATCCAAGCTATCCCTGGTAGTCGCTGACGCCCGATTGCTGTCCTTGAATTTTGAGCGGGTATGCTTCTGCTGGTTGCTGTTTTAGTTTGTTGAATCTGAATCAATCGAAAAATCCTTTTGTGATTAATCGCTGCTGGCATCAGCCATCTTATCTTTACAATTTTTCTGGATAAATATGGTTAATTCCATAGAACTTACGCAGAGATCCCCCTTGCATCCCCCGATAAATTGGGGGACTTTTGCGGTTCCCCCCAATTTATTATCCACGGGTTAACCCCCTTGTTTGTTCTTGAGGATACATTTTGTCAGCACTCAGCGCTGTCCGTTTCACTGGAAAATAGGGCTATAGGAGCGGGGTTTTCTCGCCCATGCTGGTACTTAGTCTTTTGATGCGATCGCGCACCGCTATCCTGGGTTAATTGGAGAGAAGGGGAGAGAAGTGCCGCTGCAAGTGCGCGATCGCCTTTTCCCACCACATCATCCTGAATATTGCGTTTTGTAATACTTTTCTGCCGCTTTTACAGATAAATTTATAAGATGCTATCATCTCAAAGGAGAGTTGATTCGGTTGCAAGGTTTTGTTTTTATTGACTGGCTTTTTCGTCTTGGTCTTAACAGACTTCTCTCCGAAATCTAAATCTCTACATTCCTATGATTTTGGAGACGATCTATGTCTATTTATGTAGGTAATCTGTCCTACGACGTTACCGAAGCCGATCTGACCGGAGTTTTTGCAGAATATGGTTCTGTAAAGCGGGTTCAGCTACCGACTGACCGCGAAACAGGTCGTCCGCGCGGCTTCGGCTTTGTGGAAATGTCTACCGAGGCTGAAGAAACGGCTGTCATTGAAGCCCTGGATGGTGCTGAATGGATGGGTCGTGACATGAAAGTGAATAAAGCCAAGCCCCGCGAAGACAGAAGTCCGTCTGGTGGTGGTGGTGGCGGTCGGAGAAACAACAGTTTCTCTCGTCGCTACTAAAGCATAAAGTGAAAGCCCCCAGAAACGGGGGCTTTTTTATTAGGTCAATGGAGGGCGATCGCACTTTCTTCGCACTCCAGACAGGCGGAGAGTCTAAGGTCTTCGGGGATTATTACACTGCGGATTAGGATTATTTAAACATAACCAAATTCCTGGCGTGAGATTGCTGTTATTCGTAGTACTTGTGGGTGAAGGACTGGCAGGTTCGGGACTGGCTTCGGGACTAGGTTCGGGACTAGGTTCGGGACTGGCTTCGGGACTAGGTTCGGGACTAGCTTCAGGACTAGGTTCGGGACTGGCTGGCGTGTCTTGAGCTAATAACTCTTGGCTACTCGCAGTTAAGTCAGCGCGATCGGAGTCACTAACAGAATTGGAGTGATTATTAGGGCTACTAATTAGTGCAGTAGCTGGAAAACTCAGCACAATTCCAGCAGTCACAATCAACATCATGCCAACTCGCGTTTTAATTTGAGTTTTAATATCTCTATTCATCGGTTTCTACTTGGTTTCTCCTAGAATCGGGATGCACTTGATTAAAACTCATTCCTCTGTAATCGTCTTCCTACTTCCGATAGAAGTATAAGTAGTGTCTACTCAATGTTTGCGTAGTGGGCACTACTTAATAAGATTCGACTAGAGCTAAAACCACCAAAGTTAGCATTTGCAGAACTTACGCAAAGCTTATACATATAGCGTTCTTGTCGGTTCAATTTCCCTGTAGTTGCCCTTACTATGTCGCGCAAGTTGCGTAAGCCCTGATTTGTTGGTTGCTGTTACTCAACTAACCTACAACTATTATTTTTAACAGCAAGCGTATTGGTACTTATGACGACTAGATATTAATCCATTGCCGCTAACACCACCTTGGGTGCTAATTTATCTTTAAACCAAACAATTCTTGCCGGTACATCGTTCAATTTGACACCGGCTTTCTCCAAATTTAGCCTTTCCGAAATCGCTAAGATTAAGTTATCGCATTCAGCGCGACGCACCTGAGAAAACTTCTTTTGTAAGTATTCGGGACGCCAGTAGCCGACAATTTCTAGTAAGAACGTGCGACCATCGGGATGCACTAGGCGAAAGTCAGGAATCATCACACTGCCTGGAATGGGGATAAGGTCAACTTCTCTTTCTAATACCCATTCACTTTTCAGCGAGTCCCAGCGGTCGGCAAAAGACGCCTCTAACATACTGTCATAAGGCTTACCGGGTGGGTAGTGGGACACCAAACCACACTCAGAATTCAGCGTAAAGCGTCCGGTTTTCCAGTTGCCAGTGAAGGCGTCGCGGTTTTGCAGCGTGGCGCTCAAGCTCCATTTAGTCACGTGGAGTAAAGCTGGGAGGAGTTTAGCGATCGCTAACCCATAGCGCGTACTCGGCTTAAATAAACTGGTAGGGCCATCCACAGTTATCGTGAAGCCGTGATCCGCATCGCCCTCAATATATGCCATCAGTTGAAATAATTTGAGATAGCGGAATAACAGCTTATATTCGCCCGGAACGTTGCGGTGAGCATTCAGGGTAATTTGACTAGCACGATAGAAGACACCCTGCACCTGGGATAAATTGTAGCGGTGCAACAAATTTTCAGGCGTGGGAGCGTCAAACTGTGTGAGGATGCGATTCTCGGCTAAATCTGCGTAAAGTCCCAGGCGAATTTGACTTGCCAGCACTTCTCGATCCAGTTCCTGGCTGAGTTTGTCAGCTAATAAGCTTAGTGTCTGCACCGAAGCTTGGGGACTGGGAACAGATTGAGCAGCCAGCGCAAAGACTCGTTCCCGCAATTCCTGCGGTTCCAAGGGACTAACGACATCAAACGTACATAAACTGCTTTTAAGAATGTGGGCAAGTCCCCGCCTCAGACGATAATCAGGACTATCTCCTTCTAATTCCTGCAACTGGCGATCGAGTTCCCCCTGCGTGCAACCCAGCGCCTCCTGAAAACAGGTAATGAGAGCGGATGCAATCCCCAGATTCTTATCATCAATATTCAAGCGCTTCGGGACAATTGTCTCGCCATTTTGACGGTGGATTAAAAGGTCAGTAGGTAACATAAAACGGTATATTTTTTTAAACGCTCTCGATACGCGCTTTCGGTACGCAAAGATAGGCTTATACTCTACGCAACTTTGCGTAATCTTTGGCGCTACGAAAGCGTTTAAAAATGCCCAACCTAAATAATTATCAATCTTCTTTCCATTTTTCTGAAGACTCCGCTGCTTTTTTGGTAACATTAGACTTCCCGCCGTAAATTGTAGGTGGAGACGGCAAAATCTCCAATTGCTTATCTTTCTCCTCCTCTCTTCCTCTGCGTTCTCTGCGCCTTGGCGGTTCGTTTCTCTTATCTCCCCGCCGCCTCTGGGACGTACCTTCTTCGCTAGTATTTTCCGCCACCACTTCATAGAGAATAGCGCGTTTATTTTTATCTTGACTTTTCCGCAAAACCCGTCCCATGCGCTGAATAAACTCACGCTGCGAACCTGTGCCCGATAAGATAATTGCTACGCTAGCGGCGGGGACATCCACACCCTCATTTAGGACGTGGGAAGCGATCAGAGTTTTGTATTCTCCCTCCCGAAAGCGGGTTAGTATCTCGTGGCGTTCCTTCACCGGCGTTTGATGGGTAATTGCTGGGATTAAGAAATCTTGGGAGATGCGATAAACAGTGGCGTTATCAGCAGTAAAAATTAGAATTCGTTCTGCGTGATGTTCGGCGATCAAATTGGTGAGAATTCGCAGTTTGCCGTCTGTACCCAAGGCGATATCTTTCGCTTCCCGGTGGGCTAACATCGCACGGCGTCCCGCTGGCGAACCTGCACTTCTCATCACAAATTGCTGCCAGCCTTGTATGCTGCCTAGAGAAATATTTGATTCTCGCAAAAAGTTGTTGCGGAGTTGAATGAGCTGGTTGTAGCGATCGCGCTCTAGTTGCGATAACTTGACTTTAATCTGCACGATCTCATGCTCAGCGAGTGCCGAACCAGAAAGTTCCTCTGCTGTTTTGCGGTAAACTTCGGAACCAATGAGAAGATTTAGATCGGCGTGTTTGCCATCAGAACGCTCAGGAGTGGCACTGAGTCCCAGTCGGTAGGGAGCGATCGCATATTCGGCAATCACCCGATTAAAATCAGTCGGTAAGTGGTGACACTCATCAAACACGAGCATTGCATATCGATTGCCCAAGCTTTCGGCATGAATTGCCGCACTGTCGTAAGTGGCAACCAGAATCGCTGTTTTATCCCGCGAACCACCTCCCAACAATCCCACCTCTGCATCCGGAAAAGCCGCCGTCAAATGAGCATACCACTGGTGCATCAAATCCAGTGTCGGCACCACAATCAATGTACTGCGCGGTGTCGCCTGCATCGCCAGTTGAGCCAGATAAGTCTTCCCAGCCGCCGTAGGCAGCACCACCACACCCTGACGCCCCGCTTGCTTCCAAGCCATCAGCGCCTCAGTTTGATGCGGGTAGGGTTCCATTTCCATGCTGGCGACGAGTTCCAACGCCTGAAAACCCTTCGCCTCGTCGATAAAATTTGTTTCTTCCGCTTGCAGTGCTTCCACCAGTTGACGATAGTGAATCGCCGGAATGCGGAACTTTTCCACGCGATCGTCCCAAGTAGCATATTCCACCCAAGCTTTGCCCCTAGGAGGCGGATGCAATATTAAAGTGCCGCGATCAAAAGATAAAGTAGGGCTACGAGCCATTATTTTTTTAAATTCTCAATCCCCCCGCTAATTTTAGGAGAGTTAATGCACAATGCGATTGAATCGGGCAGTAATTGGAGCTTTCCCCCATGAAAGGATGAACTCATCGGGGGTAGCAAAGAGAGGCTCCCAACCTCACCAATTGTTACAGTATTGTGCAATCTTGGGCAATAGCGGAATTGGAGCCGATTTCTATGTTTGATGCTGGCATCATCAGTATTTTGAAATATACAGGCGCTAAACCTTGACATCTGGCTATGATACGGATCGAGGAGTCAATACGGTAGATGTGCGAACCAGCGATCGCGTTGGTGCGGGAAATTAGTTTTTCATTTTTCACATCAAGAATCGCTGTTGGCATTTGGGTAGTACGAAGCGCTGTAAAAGCTGAACCCGCCAGGAGAACGAAATATGTTAAAAAAAATAAACCCTCGATTACGGCGCTATTGTGTTGCTGTACTCGCCGTTGCTAGCGCCATGCTACTGACGCTGTGGATATTGCCGCACATTCAGCCGCACATTTCCCCACTTTTTTTTGCTGCCGTGATGTTGAGTGCCTGGTACGGCGGCTGGAAACCGGGGCTGCTAGCTACCGTTTTGTCTACTGTAACGATTACTTACTTTTTTATCCCTCCGTTCCATTCACTATTGTTTGGTTGGGGGGACATCCTGCGATTGGCGGTGTTTGGGTTTGTAGCATTATTCATTAGTTCGCTCAGTGCGGAATTAAAGGCTGCCAAGCAACGAGCCGAGATGAACTTATTAAAAGTACGAGCCAGCGAGGAACGGTATCGTAGCATCGTCGAGACGGCTAACGAGGGCATCTGGTTAGTTGATGCCCAACTGCGGATAGAGTATGTCAATCAGCGGTTAGCTGAGATGTTCGGCTACGGTGTAGAAGAGATGCTCGATCGTCCGATTTTTGACTTCATGGATGAAGAGGCTCGCATTCATATAGAGCGATATTTGGAGCGCGGGAAACGGGGCATCAAAGAGCAGTTTGACTTCCGTTTCCGCCGCAAAGACGGTTCGACGCTTTGGGCAATTGTCTCCACGAATCTTATTTTTAATGAAGACGGTGAATTTAGCGGCGCGAAAGGCGAAACGATGCCAAAAGCGATCGCTATGTTGACTGATGTCACCGAGCGCAAAGCGACTGAGGAAGAATTAAAACGATATCAACTTCTTTCTCAACACAGTCGTGACATTGTTTTATATGTGCATCTTGATGGTCAAATTATTGAAGCAAATCAGGCGGCTATTAAGGCTTATGGCTACGATAAATTAGAGTTGCTTTCCCTAAAAATTAACAATTTACGAGCGCCACAAACTCAGGATTTGATAGCTCAGCAAATCGAGCAGGCAGACACACAAGGTATTTTGTTTGAAACCATTCACTGCCGCAAAGATGGGAGTTTCTTTCCTGTAGAAGTGAGTGCCCAAAGCCTAGGGATTGGCGATAAAAAAATAATTTTGAGTATTATTCGAGACATTACTGAGCGCAAGCAAGCTGAAGCCTTGCTGCGGAACAGCGAAGAACGCTACCGCGCTTTTATTGAGCGTAGTTCAGAGGGAATTTGGCGGTTTGAACTTGAGCAGCCTATTTCTATAGAACTTGCAGAAGATGAGCAGATTCAGCATTTCTACCAATATGGATACTTAGCTGAATGTAATCATGTCATGGCTCAAATGTATGGTTTTGATAGTGCCGAAGAAATTATTGGGGTAAGATTAGAAGATTTTCTGATTCCCTCAGAGCCAAATAATATTGAATATTTGCGTGCGTTTATTCAGTCTGGCTACCAACTCAACGATGCAGAATCCTATGAGGTGGATAAAGAAGGAAATTCTAAATATTTCTTAAATAATCTCGTAGGAATTGTAGAAAATGGTTTTTTAGTACGAGCTTGGGGAACTCAACGGGACATTAGCGATCGCAAACGAGTGGAAGAAAACTCTCGGCACCTCGCAAAAGAGCTTCAAGAACAAGCCAGTACGCTGGATGCGATTCTTTCGGCATCTGTCGATCACATCTACATCTTCGATCGTGAAGGTCGCTACAAATATGTAAGCACTGGCGGTGCCCAAGTCGTGGGCTTCCAGCCAAGGGATTTGGTAGGCAAAACTTGGCGAGATATCGGCTTGCCAGAAGAAATCATCACACAATTCGATGCTCACAGACAAGAGGTAATCTCTAGGGGAGAACCTATCAGAAATGAGAACGACTTCTTAAGTGCTAGCGGCTTGCAGCACTACGAATATATCGTAGCCCCACTGCACAATCAGGATAAAAGCATCAAGGGCATCGCGATCATTTCCCGCGACATCACCCAGCGCAAGCAAGCCGAAGCGGCTCTGCGAGAGAGCGAAGCACGGGCGAGACGCTTGATTGAGTCAAATATCATCGGGGTTATCGTTGCGGACTTTTCTGGCAACATTCTGGAGGCAAACGATGCCTTTTGTGACATCGTCGGCTATACGCAGGAGGAAGTGTTGTCCGGAAAAGTGAGCTGGGCGCAAATAACGCCGCCAGAATATCGGCATCTGGATATGCAGGCGATGGAGGAGATGCAGCAGACAGGCACCCATACTCCCTTCGAGAAAGAATATATCCGCAAAGACGGCACCAGAGTGCCCATCTTGGTTGGGACAAGCTATCTGGGCGACTCTAACCAAATCGGTGTGGGTTTTGCGATTGACTTAAGCGATCGCAAACGCGCTGAGCAAGAGTTGCGAATATCCGAAACTCGCTTCCGGGCTTTGGTGGATCAGTCCCCGTTGAGTACGCAAATTATGGCTCCCGACGGTCGGATTCTTCAGGTAAACCGAGCTTGGGAGCAACTTTGGGGAATCACTCTTGACCAAATTCCAGAATACAACCTGTTGAAGGATGAGCAATTAGTCGCTAAAGGCATCATGCCATACATTCAACGGGCATTTGCTGGCGAAGCGGCAGCCATCCCACCAATCATATATGATGTTGCGGAGCTAGGAGATTACCAAAACCAAGAACGCTGGACGCAGTCTTTCATCTATCCCGTAAAAGATGAAACCGGAAATATTTGCGAAGTGGTTTTGGTACACGAAAATATTACGGAACGCATACGGGCAGAGGAAAGGCTTCGAGAAAGCGAGGAACGATTCCGGAAATTTTTTGAAGAGGCACCCATTGGCATCTCCGTTGTTGACTTAAACGGTCGGTTGGTCAAAATGAATAAAACCTACTGTGAGATGTTGGGATACCCAGAGCAAGAACTCAGTCAATTGACGTTTGCGGATATTACCCACCCCGAAGATGTTGAAAAAGATTGGCGCTATGCAAAGCAAATATTCAAAGGTGAGCTAGCTTGCTATCAAATAGAGAAACGTTACATCCAGAAAAATGGAGAAATTTTATGGATTCATCTTACAGCTACGGCAATTTTTAATGGCGAAGGGAAAGCTTGCTATGGATTGGGCATGGTTGAAGATATCAGCGATCGCAAGCAGTTAGAGCAAGAACGCAACCAACTTTTGCTCAACGAACAACAACGGGCGACCCAACTTCGAGGCTTGGCGGATGCTGCTTTAGCCATCAACTCTACACTCTCGATCGATCGGCGGTTGCAAGCGATCGCCGAGCAAGCGCGTACCATCATCGGTGCCCACCAGTCAGTCACTAACTTGAGCGGAAATCAAGACTGGGCGCAGTCTCTCAACGCCATCTCCCTCTCGGACAAATATGCAGCTTGGCGCGAATCCTTGGAAAAGCTCGATGGTACGGGCATCTACTCGCTTGTCAGCCAGAGGAACCGCCCGATGCGGATGACGCAAGCTGAACTGGAGGCAGATCCCGCTTGGCAAGAATTCAGCACATCTGCGGGTAAATATCCACCGATGCGAGGCTGGCTAGCCGCACCCCTGACGGGACACAACGGGAACAATATTGGTTTGATTCAACTGTCGGATAAATACGAGGGTGACTTCACCGAACAAGATGAAGCCATCTTCGTCCAGCTGGCACAGATGGCTTCCGTAGCTGTTGAGAATGCACGTCTTTACCGGGAAGCCCAAGAAGCAAACCGCATCAAAGATGAGTTTTTAGCTACCCTTTCCCACGAACTGCGAACGCCTCTCAACGCCATGCTGGGATGGACTCAACTCCTTCGTACCCGGAAGTTTGACGCCGCCACTGCCGCCCGCGCCCTAGAAACCATCGACCGGAATACAAGGGCACTGTCTCAACTGATTGAGGATGTCCTAGATGTCTCGCGGATTATTACCGGCAAGCTGCGCCTAAATGTGCGTCCCATCGAACTTGTACCCGTGATTGAGGCGGCTATCGATACGGTGCTACCTGCCGCAGAAGCGAAAAATATTCAAATAGAATCTAGATGCGATCGCTCAGTCGGACTCATTTTGGGCGATGCCGCTCGTTTGCAGCAAGTTGTCTGGAATCTGCTTGCTAACGCCGTCAAGTTTACCCCCAAGGCGGGGCGGATCGAGGTACAACTTTCAGTGGTTATGGGGAATGGGAATGAACACCCCAGAACCAACTATGCCCAAATCAGAGTCACCGACACGGGACAGGGGATTAGTGATGACTTTCTCCCTTATGTATTTGAACGCTTCCGTCAAGCCGATGGTACAACTACGCGATCGCATGGCGGACTCGGACTCGGACTCGCGATCGTGCGCCACCTCGTAGAATTGCAAGGTGGAACCGTCCGCGCCCAAAGCCCCGGACTTGGCTTAGGCGCAACCTTTATTGTGAATCTACCGCTCCGGACGGATGAAGCAGGGAGAAAGGATGAATTAAATTCTCATCTTCATCTCTCATCCGTCAACTTCGCTTCTCCCGTAACTCTGGATGGCTTGCGAGTGCTAATCGTGGATGATGAAGCCGACGCCCGCGAAGTGCTAATTGCCATCTTGGAGCAATATCGCGCCCAAGTCACGGCTGTGACGGGTGCAGGCGAAGCACTGGAAGCGCTCCACCGCTTGCAGCCAGATATCTTGGTGAGCGATATTGGGATGCCGGGAGAAGATGGCTACGCCCTGATTCGTAAAGTGAGGGCGCTGGATACACAAGGCGGAAAAATTCCGGCTGTAGCGCTGACAGCCTACGCCAGAGCTGAAGACCGTACAAAGGCTCTCCTAGCAGGCTTCCAGCTACACATTCCTAAGCCAGTCAACCCAGCGGAGTTAGCGACGGCGATCGCCAACCTCACCGGACGCATGGGAAAATGACACAGGGGCGATCGCTCTTGTCTGTTACAACTGCTCTGGGTCAACTCCCATCTGACGTAGCCGTTCTGCCAGCCGTTCTGCCCGTTGGCGTTCTTGTTCTGCCCGTTGGCGTTCTTGTTCTGCCCGTTCTTCTGACCATAGCACTAACTCACCTTCAGCATTCCACCACCGCAGCCAATAGCCAGTTCTGCCTTCGTGGCTTCCTTCCCAAACTCCCAGAAATAAATCTAATCCGGGAATCCAATAGCGCCCCGCTTCCTCTGGTGTTTGCAGTTGGTAACGTTCCGACTCCAAAGCATAGACTTCAATGCCTCCCGTATCGGGTCGGAAGATGACGTAGCGGGGAACTTGAATCACTTGTTCGTAAAAAAACCACTTGCCCACACCCTCTGTAAACTCAACCGAATATTCTTCCCCATAAGTAGCAGAGAGAAACTCCATCACCACTTGAGGAATGGTGCCTTCAGTATGCGGCGTATAGCTGCGGCGGGAATAAGCATGAGGCCAAGCTTGAACAGGTCGCACATACATCCAGTCTGGTGCTTTGCAGATAATCCGCCCTTCAATGGCTGCACACAAGGCAAAGTTAGACACGATGAGCGCGTCTTGCACTCGGTCGGGTAAGGCAATCAAGAGTTGGCGCAAAGCTGCTGCTAAAAGTGGCTGATCTGTATTCTCCACGGGGTCATCTGGCAGGGGAAAATTCTCTGGCAGATAGGGCCAGGTAATTGATAGTTGCGTCGGCGTCTGAGTGATGGGAGGCACTTTTCAAGGATGAAGGATGAAAGGTCGTGGGCAAAAAATTAGAATGGTGCTGTTCTTATGCAAGCCTGTTAAATGAAACGATCTGGGTTCGGGCTTTGCCCAGCTTCTAATATTTTCCTCATTGTACAGACTCGTTGAATCCCCTATTCTTCCTCTGCCGGAAGAGAGCAGTTCAAATCCAAACAATTATTTGAGCCAGCGGGCGAGTGATATGTTTATTGGCTATCAGGTGATTGGCGATTAGAGCGAAAAGAGAACCCAAAAATGCCCAGCTTTCTCAGGTTTAAGCGTTTTTCTCTAGCACTGGTGACAATTTTTGTCTCTGTCTCCGTGTCTTGGTGCGACAAAGCACCCGCAGCATTTATACAGCCCCTCAGAAGCAAACGGGGTATGGTTGTCTCCGCTCATCGACTGGCGAGTGACGCCGGTTTGACCATGTTACGCAAGGGAGGCAATGCAGTCGATGCAGCCGTGGCAACTGCTTTTGCCATTTCCGTTGTAGAGCCTTTTTCTGCTGGCATCGGCGGCGGGGGTTTTGCGCTGGTACGCTTGGAGAAGACTGGCGAAATCAAAGCGCTTGACTTCCGCGAACACGCCCCCCTGAAGGCAACGCAGGATATGTACCTGGATGCAGGGGGAAAGGTGCGTCCCAATGCCAGTGTGAATGGCTATTTGTCAGTAGCGGTGCCCGGAACCGTGGCGGGACTGTATGAAATCCATCGCCAGTATGGCAAACTTCCCTGGCAAGAAACGATCGCACCCGCCATCCGTTTTGCGAACGAAGGCTTTATGACCAACCCCAGCTTGCGTTTCGCCCAGGTGGCTGGAAACCGCAAGGATGCCATTCTAAATAATCCAGCAGCACGACAAATTTTTGCTCCTAACGGCACTTTGTTTGCACCGGGAGAGAAGCTGGTACAAAAAGATTTAGCCAAAACTTTACAAGCGATCGCTCTCAATCCTCAAAGCTTCTACACCGGCGAGATTGCCCGCGCGATCGCTAGCGATATGGCAAAAAATGGGGGTTTGATTTCCCTTGAAGACCTAAAATCTTACAAAACTACCTGGCGCACCCCCGTTTGCGGCAATTTTCGCGCCTCTCGTATTTGCTCGATGCCGCCGCCTTCGTCGGGAGGCGTTCACCTGCTGGAAATGTTAAATATTATTGGGGAAACTGACTTAAAATCCCAAGGATGGCACCACCCTGACACCCTGCATCTAATGGTAGAAGCAATGCGGATCGCTTATGCAGATCGGGCCGTGCATTTGGGCGATCCGGCTTTTGTGAAAGTTCCCGTTAACGCCCTGATTAGTCCGGCATACGCCGCCAAAAGACGCCAGGAAATTAGTCTGCAACGGGCGCGATCTTCCACTGAGGTGAAGGCAGAGAATCGGGAGACGTTACAGCGCTTTGCCAATCCCAAGGAATCGCAAGATACGTCTCATTTAACGGTAGTCGATGAGGAGCGCAATACCGTCAGCCTCACGTTTACGATTAACTACGGCTTTGGATCGGGTGTGGTGGTGCCGGGAACGGGGATTCTGCTAAACGACGAGATGGACGATTTCGCTGCTGCGCCGGGAGTCCCCAACGTTTTTGGTTTAGTGGGCGGTGAAGCGAATGCGATCGCTCCGGGCAAAATTCCCCTCTCCAGTATGACCCCAACCATCGTTACCGAAAAGGGCAAGCTGCGGATGGCTGCCGGTGCGCCTGGGGGTAGCACGATCATTACTACCGTGCTGCAAATTGTCCTCAACGTCCTAGAATACGGCAGGGATGCCGGTGCCGCCGTTTCTGCCCCCCGCATCCATCATCAATGGCTTCCTGACACGCTCAACGTGGAACCTTACGGCTTAGACGCCGCCACGCTTGCAGAACTCCGCCGTCGAGGGCACAAAATCGAAGAGCGATCGCCTTGGGGAAATGCGAACGCGATCGTCGTGACCCCGGAAGGCTTATTAGAAGGTGCTGCCGATCCTCGCGGCGAAGGTGCCCCAAGCGGTTATTAAGGGGTGGAGGGCTGAGGGAAGAGGACTGAGGACTGAGGGAAGAGGACTGAGGACTGAGGGAAGAGGACTGAGTGAAGAGGACTGAGGAGTGAGGGCTGAGTGAAGAGGACTGAGGGCTGAGTGAAGAGGAGTGAGGGCTGAGGAGTGAGTGAAGAGGACTGAGGGCTGAGGACTGAGTGAAGAGGACTGAGGAGTAAGCAAAAAAGAAGTTGGCATCCTCAGCACACAAGGTTTCAAACCCCTGGCTTTTGCGATCGAGAAGAAAGAAAAAATTAGGTTGAGACACGCAGTCCGAGACATAAACAGGACTTACGCAAAGCTGATACATATAGCGTTTTTTCGGGTTCAATCCCCCTGTGGTTGCCCTCAGATGTGGTGATGTGCGGCGAGTCCTAGTGATGTTGCATAAGTCCTGATAAAACGTCCTTGTTTTAAGCCCTCACATCTTCAGGACTTACGCAAAGCTGATACATATAGCGTTTTTTCGGGTTCAATCCCCAGGGGGATTGCGGTGGCAGATGTGGTGATGTTGTGTAAGCCCTCACATCTTGCTCTCCTGCCCTCAGAATATAATTCTGGGGCGATTGCATTCCCAGTCCCAAAAGTGCGGACTAACAGAAAATCAAGGCTTCTGTAACCTGTCGGGAGCAGGTTTCATTTGTGTAGCTGCGGTTTCAACAGCCTGGTGCAAGATGTGAGAAGTTTTCCTTAAAGATGGGGAAGTGTCAATTGTGATTCCCCAAAAATTGCACTAAAGGTTGAAAAGTTGGGACGAGTTCGGGACGACTCACTACTAAAGTGGGGAAAGAAATACTGCCATAATTTACTCCTTTTTGCAAAGGAAACACGGGTTTTGAAGTCAGCGGTATCCAAACTCCACCCGCTGCGTGCAAAATTGCCCAGACTGCTGCAATATCCCAAACTTTGGGGGTAGATTCAACACCGCCCAAGCTGGTACCGGAAGCAACTGCAAGGAAATTGTAGGTAGTGACGCCCAACATCCGGATTTTGCAGGGGAAAGGTTTCTGCAAGATGGAGGTACTTCTGGCACACACGCAGAAGAAGTGACTATTACTAGGAGAATCTGGGCTAGTGTGAATGGGGCGATTATTTAAAAAAGCACCATTGTTACCGCCGTCACCGTGCCAAAAGCCGTAAAAAGATTGTCTGGTGGGGGGAAAATACACGTACCCGAATACCGGAGTGCCTTGATACAGCAACCCCATTGAAATTCCCCAGATCGGAATTCCCCGCGTAAAATTGGTGGTGCCATCAACTGGATCGATAACCCAGCACCATTCGGAACCAAAAAAAGTATGTTCTGCCTCTTCGCTCAAAACATCGTGACTGGGGAATGTGTGGGCGATCGCTTCTCGAATTTCTCGATCTGCCCACTTATCCGCCTGTGTTACCAAACTCCCATCTGCTTTATGTTCTGCCTGTACTTGCCCAAAATCTTGCAGCAGTTGCTTGCCAAGTCTCACAGTCGTCTCTTGTGCAAAGCTTAAAACCTTCTCCCAAAAATCTGTCATCTGCGTTCGTGGTTCGGGGTTGATGGCTAATGGTAATACAATTAGCCACTCTTCGATTATCTATTCGCAATTTGTTAGTCTAATTCACCTTCTAGGATTGCGATCGCACTCTTGGCATCTGTGCGAAATTCTGTTACATTTACCCGCCTGAGGAACCAAACCGCTAGCACCATTCCCACGGCTTGCAGCGCAAATACTAATCCATAAGATAGTACCGGGTTAGTAAATAGCTTTTTCCCCACATCCAAAACAGCACCCCCTGTCACTGTTGCCAGTGCCCGTGCCATTGCCTGCGCCAATCCCCAAGCACCGATGAACGTACCTGCCGTTTCCGCTGCTGTCAGATCCAGCATTAAGCTAATCGCGCCGGTGGTTGTGACGCCAGAGGCAAGACCAAACAAGAATAACGCACCCTGCAATAACTTTTGATTTTGGCTGAATCCTGACAGGATAATCAAGACAAAACAAGCAGCTACCAACAGACAGCCTAGCTTAGCTGTTTTTTGCTTGCCTAGACGAGGCACAATTAAAAAGCCGGTGCTGCTAATTCCAATTAGGGTTCCCAATCCCCAGTAAGCATTCAGCTTGGTTGTTTCGGAAACTGGCATCCCGAAAACCTCGCCCCCATAAGGTTCTAACACTGCTTCCTGCATAAACAAACTAATCGTCATCACCATCAAAAACGTGAAAAAGATTCCCGTTTGCCGATTAGCCGTTAACACTCGCAATGCCTTACCCAAGGTAATGCTATCTTCTCGCTCTACTAAAGTGGAACGAGAGGTATAGCGGGAATATTTCTTTTCAACGCCCACCGTCGCCAGCAACGCCAGACCAACTACGGTCGCCGGTATAATCACAAACAAGCGGTCGATCGAGGCTTGCAATGCTGCTAGCGGTGCGTCTGTGCCGACTTGCTTGAGCAAACTGCCGCCGATAATTGCCCCGATAACAATTCCCACCATTAGCATAGACCAGACAATCCCGACGAGTTTAGAACGATTATCTTCATCGGAAATATCCACCAACATCGCGGCAAAGGGAGTCGAACTCATACTCAGCGCCACGCCATAAAACGCGAAGATGAGCGCCAGTAAAGCAGTCCAGCCGTAGGTTTGGGTTGTCCATGCCCAACCCCCGGCAGCTTGTACCACATTGCCCAGCTGCCACATGACTTGTACGGCGAGGAAGGATGCGATCGCAAATAGTGTTGCACCTATCCACACATAACCTGTGCGGTGATAACCCAATAACGGCTTCGCATCCGACATTTGCCCAAACCACACTCGCACTGGGGCAACAAACTGGTGCATCGCCAAGGCACCCGCCGCAATTGTGGCAGGAATTGCTAACTCCCCAATCATGACTCTGTTGAGAATGCCCAGCGCCAAAACAGACATCATCCCCAATCCCATCTGAAATAAGCCGAGTCGGAACATGGTGAATAAATTCACCCTGGGAGGAAATGACTCGTGCGGTTGCGATTCCTCTGGTTGCAAATTTGATCTATCACCTGATGCCATCTTTTTTTAAAATTAAATGAAAACATCCTTTGCTGTTTTCATTTCACCATATTAGACCTCTTACAAAAATACTTGGCGATGTTCGTAATTGCGGCTACAAAAACGTAGGCGCGTTCATGCCGTAAGGCTTTAGCCTTCAAGGGAGGGTAGTCCGCCTGCGCGGACTCTTAAAACCCGCTTCCGTCGGGTATAGGTATGTATGCCTCAGACTTCAGTCTGTAGGCATCCATCGACTCTGTGCAAGAGGTCTACTCATCTGCGACTGTCTGCGACGTTAAACTGAAATATATGAAGTTTTTTGACATACCCCCCGCGAGTCAAGCGACGGGGATTCTTGTTCATAGTTCACAGAAGTCCACTTGCTGTTTGTCAGGTTGCCCATCAATAGTAGAGGTGGTCTTCTCCCTATGCTTTCCCTCTTGCGAGGCAGATCCCTTTTGCCCAAAGATACTGTTGTTCCACTCTATGCCCAGAATCCCCATGCCCTTTTTGAGGATGTTGATTGCTGCGTTTGTGTCACGGCAAATCTCTATCCCGCAACTAGGGCATGAATGAGTCCTGGTACTGAGGGACTTTTTCACTCTCTGACCACAGTTAGAACAATCTTGGGAAGTGAAGTTAGGCGATACCGCCACGACTGCCTTATCCCAGATTTCCCCGTAGTAATCCAACCACTGAGTGAACTGATACCAACCAGCATCATTAATCGACTTAGCCAAATGATGATTCTTGACCATATTCGACACCTTTAAATCTTCATAGACGACAACATCGTTAGATGCTACTACGCACCGAGCTTGTTTAATTGCCCAGTCTTTACGCTGTCTTTGGATCTTGAGGTGGAGTTTCCCTAGCCGAATCCGTGCTTTATGGTAATTCTTTGATTGAGGTTTTTTGTTCTTATTAAATTTTCTACTGACCCGCCGTTGTAACTTCTTAAGTCTCTGCTCAGACTTCCGGAGATATTGAAGATAGATTACAGCGTTATTATTTTGATTTTTCGTGAAGAATTTCAACCCTAGATCAAGTCCGACGACATTCCCTGTGTATTCTCCTTGCTCTTTACGTTCTGCATCAAAACAGAACTGTGCATAGTAGCCATCGACTCTTTTAACTACTCGGACACGGTTGATCTTCAGTCGGAACAGGTCTTCTCTTGTCTGGTTGTTACAGTACAGTGACAAAGTACCAATATTGAAGCCATCCATGAAGACAATGCTCATGCAGTCTTTGGCTAGTTTCCACCCGGATACTTTGTACTCTACGGAGCGGCAATGCTTCTTGAACTGGGGATAGCCCTTCTTTTTCTCCTGTTTCTTGCAACGACGATAGAAGTTAGAGATAGCCTGCCATGCTCTTTCCGCACTAGCTTGACGGGCTGCTGAGTTTAGCGACTTTACGAAGTCAAATTCTTTAGCTAAGTCTTTGCATAGTGTGTACAAATTAGCTTTACCCACACCCTGATTGTCTATCCAATGCCGTATCGCCTTGTTGCGAATGAATTGAGCTGTTCTAATGGCATCGTCAAGGGCTAGGTATTGCTCTTTGGTTCCGTTTAGTAGCTTGGCTTCTCTAACTAACATGAATCTACTTTGCCATGTAAAATCGCGGATAAAGTATTAAGATTCAATAAAAGCCGCCCTAAAACGGCGGGGCTTTATACCCAAAATTTTCGGTAAAAAGTAAAGATTTTGAGCGTGCAAACCATTACTTTAGGGCGCGATGGCCCCACTGTCACCCAACTCGGTATCGGCACTTGGGCTTGGGGGGACAAGCTGTTTTGGAATTATGGCAGCGATTACGGGGAAGCCCAACTGCGAGAAGCCTTTGAAGCCACTCTAGATTCCGGCATTACCTTTTTTGACACTGCTGAGATTTATGGCCCAGGAAAATCAGAGGAATTCTTGGGACAGTTTATGCAACAAACTGGACGTTCAGTGCAAATTGCCACCAAATATGGCCCCTACCCTTGGCGATTCACCGCCCAATCTGTCTCAGATGCCTTAACAGACAGTTTAAAACGCTTGCGGGTTGAGCGAGTTGCCCTTTATCAGGTGCATTGGCCTTTTGCCTTCTTGATGAGTCAAGAGACGCTGATGAATGCCCTAGCCGATGAGGTGAAGCGAGGCAGAATTGCTACAGTCGGCGTCAGCAATTACTCAGCCGAACAAATGAAAGAAGCGCACCAACTGCTGGCAGCTAGAGGAGTGCCTTTAGCGGTGAACCAAGTGCGCTACTCTCTGCTAACTCGACAAATCGAAACCAACGGCATTCTAGACACAGCGCGTCAACTGGGAGTCACGATCCTGGCTTACAGCCCTTTAGCACAAGGGTTACTCACTGGCAAGTACACTGTTGAGAAGTACCAGGAACCGACGGGTGCCCGCCGATTTGACTCTCGCTTCAGCCGCAGCGGCTTGGAGAAAATCTCCCCGGTGACATCCTTATTAAGTCAGTTAGGCGAAAAGTATCAAAAAACACCTGCTCAGGTTGCCCTCAATTGGTTAATTGCTCAGAACGATGTGATTCCGATTCCGGGCGCGAAGACAGCCGAACAGGCGCGGCAGAATGCCGGGGCGCTAGGTTGGGAATTGAGCGGCGAGGAAGTTGCCCAATTGGAACAGGTGAGTCGTCCTTGGCGGAATTAAACCGATTTTATATTTTGGTTCGCAATCGAGGCCCAGCCTCGATTGTGTCCACAGTCATTGAAAATAAAGCTAAAAGTCGAGCGATCGCATAACGATGAAAATTTTTACTACCCAACTTCTACAGCCCGCAGCATTTTTTTAGCCACTTGGAAAAGCGACACATAAAATTTAACTTAGTTACCACTTCAGGCTAAAATTACGAGATGGTGTGAGTACGCAGAAATATCTATTTAGCTGATGTCCACTCGTTCATCTACACTGACCCGTCCTCAAGACTCTGTTGGCAATTCTGAGCCGCTGAGCAATGTTTCGACAGCCTCAACGGGTAACAAGCATCTGAAGCCTGTGACCAAAGCTGTCTATCAAGCCGACCAGCAAGTTAAGTTCCTGCATTTGCAGGCGGAAGTTGAAATTCTCTTGCAACAGCTGCAAACAATCAAACAGCAGCGGTTAGCATCGGATTGCGAGACGGCGGCGATTCCCAACACCGCCAACGCGCCCGGTTCGTAGGAAGAGGCTTTTATCCCTAGAAATGCTGTTTGTAACCCCATCGGCAACTCTTCGGTGCTAGCTTCGTTCGCCGAAGTCATAAATCATTAGCCGATCAAAAGTACTGCCTGCCACAAATTCGGATCGGGCAGTATTTTTGTGCCCGTATAAACGCACTGCACTCAACTCCACAGTTGGCGAATTCTGCACAATTACCATCATGCCCACACCAATAAGCTCAATGAAGACAACGCTTGGGAACCCTTTCACCCAGCATTTTATGACAGTTTAGGAAGCTTGGGGAACGGGTGCTTGGAGATGAGCCGCTATTCGCACCGGAATAACCCCAATCGGCAGCACGAGCAGCGCTGAGATTGCTAAACACAAGAAACGGCATTTTTGGCGCTGGGGATGAAAAATTTTCATCAGTTTGCCTTTGCTGCGGGTGAGTGAGGCTACCGTTACCAACTACTGCTCAACCAATTCCAAGAAGTAAAAATTAATCGCTATTGCTCAGTTGCTGCCATGTCACTTGATAGCATTACTCCTATTACTTCGTAGACTTTTGCCGTCCTTCTTACCACATCCTGGTCATCAAACTCACGCAACACCTTCTCTCTCCCGGCGTCCCCCATCGCTTTGCACAGGTCTGGATCTTTCAGGAGTACCTCAATGGCATTAGCCAGCAGCCGAGCATTTTTTACTGGAACTAGAAAGCCATTTTTGCCAGGAATAACCACCTCTCGACAGCCGGGGACATCCGTTGCTACCAGTGGTTTACCCATCGCAGCTGCTTCTAGTAAAATCCGAGGCACACCTTCCCGGTAGGAAGGAAGCACAACAACGGTTGATAAGGCGATCAGGTTTTCCACCTTCTCTGCATACCCTAGAAGGTCAACCGCTCCCTCCCTGCGCCACCGCTCCAAGGTCGTCTCAGAGATTGAAGATGGATTTCCGGGGTCTGGGACACCTGCTATTTGAAACGTCGCGCGGACTCCTTTTGTCTTGAGGATGCGGGCAGCTTCAACGTATTCAATCAGGCCTTTATCAACTAGCAGCCTAGCGGCGAACAGCACAACCGGAGCAGGTGGAGTATCGGGATGACTGGGACGTGGTGAAAAGCGCTTTAAGTCAACACCAGAGCTTCTGATTAGTACCGTCCGGTCTGGAACGATCAGCTTTCGGTCTGCAAAAGCTTGCAGGTCATCCATATTCTGGAACACAACCCGCACCCTACGGGCAGTCAATATCTGCCGATACAGAAACCGGATAATAGGTTGTAAAATCCGAGCCTTCCATTCGGTGCTAATAAAGATGTAGCCCAATCCGGTTACAGCATCCACAACTGCTCTCGTTCCACTTAGCTTCGCACCAATCGTTCCGTACAGAACGCACTTAATTGTGAAGTGATGGACAGCGGATGGCTTCTCGCGAAAGTAAATGTATGTTAAGTGAGCAATGGTCAAGAGTTCTACTAAAGGGTTGACACTCCGCCGACTCAGCCGCAGTTGAATCCAACGAAACCCTTCTGCTTGTAGCCTTTCAACGTAGGCATCCCAAGGGGAAACTAAAACGACTTCGATTCCCTGAAGGCGCAGAAATCTAGCTAGAGGCAGACGGAAGTTATAAAGATACCAGCCCGTATTAGCAACTAGCAAAATTTTCAGGCGATTTTTGTTTTCCACACAACTTATCTCACCCCAGTTTTATCAATTAGTTTATATGCAGGTATGGAAATATATAATCTTGGTAGTAAAGCCGATACTAAAAAAGTTTGTATGAAGTCAACTCATCCAGCTTAGGTGCGCTGTTGGTAGCGGCTCTCTTAAGAGCTAGCAGTCGTAGGAAAAAACAGGGTTCTATCGATTCATTCCTGGTTGAGTGCTTCGCCACTACAAGATAATCAGCGCGTTACAGACATACTCTAAAGACTCCAATAATGGATAGTCGATGGTAATGTAGCAGGGTCAAGAACGGATTTGACATCCATTAATACTCCACCTGAGCGCAGACAAGCGAGTAGTTGAGCGCGGGGTATGTCTAGGTAAACTTGATGACTGACAGCAAGTATAAGTCCCTCCAGATCGGACAAGGCTTGCCAAGGGACAAGCTCAATGTTATATTCTCGCTGCGCTTCATAGGGATCAACCAAGGGGTCATGTACGAGTGGCTCTACACCAAATTGTTGCAGCTCTGCCACAATATCTGGTACTCGGCTATTCCGCAAATCTGGCACATTTTCCTTAAATGTTAGCCCTAAAATGCCAATCCGCGACCCCTTAATGGGCAAATTAGCCTCAACTAAAAGCTTGACTAAACGCTGTGCTAGGTATGTACCCATGCTGTCGTTGATGCGGCGACCAGCTAAGATGACTTGGGGATGATAACCCAGTTCTTCTGCTTTAGTAGTTAGGTAATAAGGATCGACGCCAATACAGTGACCACCGACGAGTCCTGGCGTGAAGGGCAAAAAATTCCATTTCGTCCTAGCTGTTGCCAAAACATCCTCTGTGCGGATGCCCAGGCGATCGCATATTAAGGCTAACTCGTTCATTAAGGCAATGTTCAAGTCTCGCTGGGTGTTCTCAATAACTTTGGCTGCTTCGGCAATTTTAATCGAGGGAGCGCGATAAACCCCGGCGTCAATTATGCTACTGTAGACTCTGGCAATTCGTTCTAGGGTTTCCCCATCTTCCCCAGCTACAACTTTGACGAGCTTTTCTAGGGTGTGAACGCGATCGCCTGGATTAATGCGTTCTGGCGAATAACCCAATTTAAAATCAATTCCCTGCTGTAAACCTGATACTTTAGCTAAGACCGGCCCGCAAATATCTTCTGTTACTCCCGGATATACCGTAGATTCATATACTATTACAGCTCCCGGTTTTAAAACTTTGCCTATCGTTTCAGAAGCTTGGATCAGGCACGTTAAGTCCGGTCGGTGGTTGCGATCGATTGGCGTTGGTACAGCGACTACAAAAAAATTTGCTTCAGCTAGGTTGGCGATCGCAGTGGTGATCTGGAGATTGGAAGCTTTTAAGTTTTCATTCGAGATTTGACGGGAAGGATCGACTCCCTCTTTGAGAGTATTGACTTTATCTACATTGATGTCAAAGCCAATTGTGCCTGGAAACTTTTCAGCAAATGCCAAGGCAACTGGTAGACCAACATAACCAAGACCGATAACTGCAATGCGATTTGTTTGCCTAAACGCTTTGCGATCGCTCATGATACTTGCTTCTCTTTGATGTTTAGAACCGACAGGTCGGTCTGCCTTTAGTCATCCAACCATAGCTGGAACATTAGGACAGCCCATAGATCGTATTGCCAGATGCGATCGCCCGAAAGATGCTTCCTCTCTTTCTGAGCAATGGGTTGAGGATTGAAACAACCCCAATGCTGCGATCGCTATTCACAAAGCAATGCTTCTGCCCAGTGGCACACAGAACTCCGGCAACCAGCATTTAATCGAAATACCAAAGTCCATTTTGGGTCTCTCAACCAAGTTCTGAGGCATATACTTACATAAAACTTGCGGCAAAAGTTATGTACCCTAACTCTTTTTGATTTTCATTGTCAGTGGCAGGCACTAAGCAAATTCCATAATTGTAAAGGTACCAATCCGTATTAGCGATTCAGAAAAATTTGAGGCAATGTTTAATTTTCACACCGTTTATCCCACCCTGATATCACCAACTAATTTCTATTCCACGTCTTGAAATATTTTAATTTGCTAGTCATTCTGATACCAAGCTACAACACATTTGATGCACGCCTCACTTAGCGTATTAAGCTTGATGCCTATAGCCTGCAATCAATCATCCCTTTTAGCTTTCAAGCATTGCTCTTGCTTCATGAGAGGGTATACGCACTTTTCATTTCACCTCAGTAGCTTCAAAGGCAAGTTTAAGTAGTAGAGATTTACACGATGAAGCCTTCATTACTTCTCGTGAGTCCTGTGGTATAATTCCACAACCGAATACCGCCATTATACCTTCTGGTCTATGGTAAGCTGTGCCCGGCTCAACTTGATGCATTGTAATCCCTGCTGATTCCCAACTAAAATTAATACCTTCTCCATTTTTATTTTTATAAATAAATTTCTTTAACTTAATGTCTAAAGCAGGAGGTGTTCCAATAGTAATACTAAGGCTACTACTGATTTCTTCTACCTTAAATAGTGGCTTCCCACTTACAGAGTAACAGTTATTCAACTTTTGAATGAGGCAGCATCTTACTTCTGGGTCAGGAATTTCTACAGCAATCTGCGGCACCATTGCCAGAAGTTGCTTGTAATCTGTTTTTCGTAAGCCAAATACACCCATAAATTTGGGAATATCTGAAATTGCCGATGAAAACCCTTGATATTCATCCCGGTGAATTGCGGCTTGCCCCATACTGGTGGCAAATACTAAAGTTATTTCTGGATTTACCTGGCAAAATTGCATGGCATCAGCCAGTATTTTGTCAAGTATTTCAAGAGCGAAAATCATGGTAGCCGCATGGAGCTTAGGTTGAGTGACGTAGCGATCGCCAAATTCTTCAGGAAAAATATGGTGCCAGTAGCGGTGCATTACACTAGCCACATGATTTGTGAAAAATGTAGAGAAGGCTGGCGGGTTTTTCTGGTTATACAGTGACTTGAATATATCCCACAAAAGCAGAGTCTGAAAAGTTGACCGACGTGCAACACGCGGCGGATCGAGCCATTCCAGCCAAAGCTGCTTGGCGATTTGTATGATGGTACTCCTGGAAATACCAAGTTTAGGTAGAGAGGCTAATAAACCTGATAAATCTTTAGAAATCAGTCTATCTTTTTTGATGACAAGACCGTTTTTGGCAACTTGCCCCAGGTTAAATTTTTGGAAAGGCTCAATATATCTGGGAATACACCTCTCGTCGTGAGCAAAAGTATCGGGAATGTAGAAGCCACCCTCACCTGGATCGCTAGGAGGCCAACTTTGTAAAGAACCACAGATACCAATACTCAGACCAAGTTCGCGAAAGTCCTCCCAGAGTGGCTTACCTTTGAAAGTACGGGGATCTTGCCCTAAATTTTTGATTCCATGCTCTTGATTACTCATACCCCGATAAAACGAAGGCCAAGTAACCCAAGGGGAAAGTTCACCGCTATCAACTGCTAACGTAGTGTAAGTTTTGGCGTTGTCAAAAAACTTTCTGATATGGGGAAAGCGGGGGTCAGTTTTGAATCTATCGATAAGCTGCCACGGAACTTCATTGATTTCCAATAACAGAATTTTGCGGAGTGGTCTAACTAGATTAGACATTTATAACCTCCAATAGTTGATTTTTTGGTAGCACAGTAACTGGATCAATTACTGACTTGCATCTATCAATTTTTGATAATGAATGGAGATAAAGAGTGTCAGGCATCTAACCAGGCTTGGAACATGAGGACATCCCACAGATAGTATTGCCAATTGCGATCGCCCGCAAGATGCTCTTTCCATTTCTGACGAATGGGTTGAGGATTGAAATAACCCTCCTGCTGCAATCGCTCTGAAGAAAGCAATTCCTCTGCCCAATCTCGCAAAGAACCACGCAACCAGCGATCGATCGGAACGCCAAAACCCATTTTAGGACGCTCGATCAAGTTTCGAGGCACATATTTACACAATATTTCTCGTAACAGCCATTTACCCCCACTATTGTTGATTTTCATGGAAAGTGGCAGGCGCAGGGCAAACTCGACAAGGCGATGATCTAATAGTGGCACGCGAGCTTCTAAAGCCACTCCCATACTAGCCCTGTCTACCTTGACAAGAATATCGTCCGGAAGATAGCTGACAGTATCGAGGTACATCATGCGTTGAATAAATGATGGTAGATGCGTCCAGTGTTGACGTAGGACAGAGTCCGAACCGTAGGCATCGCTCAATACTGTCGGTGGTTCGCGGCTACCTATTACCAAAGCTTCTGGGTTTTTCCAGTGGGAAACAAAACTCCTGTACATAGCATCAGGGTTCGGCATTGCCAATATTTCAGCTAGCTTGTGGAGTTTGTCGCCTGGGTTCGGATGCTGTAGTTGCGCGGGTAGCAGACTATCAATATGACAAAAAGCTTGGTTCCACTTATCGGGGGATAACTTAGTCAATGCATCTGCTGCAACCTGCCGCAAGGTGGTGGGTATCCAGCCGATTTGCTGCCAAATCTTACTAGCCCGAAAATAGCGATTGTAGCCAGCAAAGAGTTCATCCCCGCCATCCCCGGAAAGCGCAACACTCACTTGCCCTCTGGCAAGTTGAGAGACGAGGAAGGTAGGAATCTGGGATGAGTCAGAGAATGGTTCATCGTACAAACTTGGTAGCTTGGGGATAACTGCTAGTGCTTCCTCCGGTGTCACATACAGTTCTGTGTGGTCTGTGCCTAGATGTTGGGCAACAGCCTTGGCATAAGCTGCTTCATTGAAAGCGTCTTCATAAAAACCGATGGTAAATGTTTTCACGGGTTGGCTTGAGACTCGCTGCATCATGGCTACGACAGTCGAGGAGTCGATGCCGCCTGAGAGGAAAGCGCCCAAGGGGACATCTGCCACCATTCGTAGCTTGACGGCTTCCTGTAACAACGCCTCTAGCTGTTGTGCTGCTTCCGCCTCTGAACCCGCGAAAGGGCTGGTGACACCTGATTCAGCGACTTGCTTGGCAGACCAATATGGTATTGGAGAAGAGCGAGTTTCAAGACCATTCCAGGTTAGGACTGTAGCGGGGGGTAATTTGTAGATGCCTTGGTAGATAGAATAGGGTGTGGGGATGTAGTTGTGCCGCAGAAATAGCGCTAAGGCATCGCGGTTAATTTCAGCTTGAAAATGGGGATAAGCTTTGAGAGATTTTAATTCGGAACCGAATAAGAAAGTTTTGCCCATCCAGCCGTAATATAGAGGTTTTTCGCCTAGCCTGTCTCGGCACAAGTGCAAAATTCTTTCTTGACAGTCCCACAGGGCAAAGGCAAACATACCATTAAATTGTTGGACGGCTGGCTGCAAACCCCACTCGCTAAAAGCAGCCAGCATCACTTCTGTGTCGGAACCACCTCGAAACCGATGTCCTAGCCGTTCGAGTTCTCGCCGCAAGTCTAAAAAGTTATAAATCTCGCCGTTGAATACAATTACATAGCGCCCATTGGCAGACAGCATCGGCTGATGTCCTTCTGGGGAGAGGTCTACAATTGCCAGCCGCCGATGCCCGAAAGCAATGCCAGATGAGGCATCCACCCACACTCCGGCGTCATCTGGCCCTCGATGGAGTAGGGTATTTGACATTTTTTGAGCGATCGCCTGCATTTCCAATGCGCTTTTTTGTCTGGATATGTCCCAAAAACCTGTAATACCGCACATTCACCCTAATTCCTTCTGTTGAGTTGCCAAGTAAGTAGACTCTCATACAACGCCTCGTACTGTGCCACAACAGAGTCTAAAGAAAAGTGTTCGATGATTCTTGTCCGTGCCAGATGCCCTAGCCTTTCTCTACCCATTGACCCCAGATCGATTAACTCTTTCCAGGCATTGGCGAGTGCTTGCGGATCTCGTGGAGGTATAACCCGCCCTGTATCGCCCACAATCCAGGCTGAGTCTCCCACATCTGTAACCACGCAAGGTACACCGCAGGACATAGCTTCACCAATTACATTTGGAAAAGCTTCGCTGTAAGAAGAAGAGGAAGCAATATCCAAAGCTGCTGTAATCTGTGGCATATCAGGGCGTTCTCCTAACAAGTGGATTCGCTCTGTCAACCCCCATGTTTCGATAAAATCCTGTAGGGCTATATTGTCTCGACTGATTTCCCTACCTGCAAGAACAAAATGTATATCTGAGTATGTTTCTAGTAGAGTTGCAGCTGCTTTCAAAAAAGTTGCGTGATCTTTAACAGCGTGATAGCGCCCCATTAAACCGATGAGAAATATATTCTCTGCAATGCCTAGTTCAGTTCGCAAGCTATTTCTAGCTTCTGTTGAGGGGGTAAATAAATCTGGATCAAAGCCATTAGGAATTATTTTAGTTTTGTCAGCTTTGTAGCCAAGCTCCTCATGGTGGATTGTGCTAGTTTTAGAGTTATACAGAATTTGTGCGGGATAACTAGAAAGTTTAGCTAATAGTTTAATGATGGCTGCTGTACCTGCTTTCTCACTGTCCAATGAGTGCAGGGAGTGGCGAATATTCCAGATTACAGGTACGGGCTGAGGAGCAACAGTACCAGCTAACTGTGCTGCTAAGTTGCCATGATACATCCAGCCTTGGATCAAGTCAGGATTGAGTTCTCGCACAATACTAACCAACCGCCAAATAGAGGCTAAGGTTGGTATTCCTGGTTTCATATTAATCGTGTAAACTGGGATGCCTAACGATTCGATGCAAGCGTTTAAGGTTCCTCGCTTCATTAGAGAAATGACAACAGGCTCAAACTGGTCTCGATTTATGTGAGATAACAGATTGTAGAGCATCATTTCAGCCCCACCAGTTGAAAGCCCAGTGATAATAAACAACAACTTCATCTAGTTTTGTAATATTAGCTATATCAGATGTGTTTTTAACGGATTGCGAACGTGCTGAATTTTTAAAATCACCCACAAGAAGTGAAACTGTGCCCAAGCAATGATAGGAGTTATCTGAAGCCGCTGACGAGGGCCTTGTAGCTCATAAAAAGCTCCATAAAGCAAAAGGGTTAGGGCAAGGTATATCAACAGCAATTTAACTTCCCTTGAACGCCGCCAAAGCATCCATCCACCCGAGATAGCAGGGAGAAATAATACCCAATGAAGGATAGATGGAAAAAATAGGAAAGTATATGCTGGCTCAATTGACCAAGGTTGAGGCGTTAGTGCCATCCTGATTACTCCTAGGAAAATGGTTGTCCAATTCCAATCGAGGCGATTTAAATTATATAGAGTATCTTCTAACCCTAAAAAAAATAATACAAAAATGCTACCAATGGCTGCTAAAGCAAGTAAAATATATCTCCGCCAGCCCTTCTGAAAAAGAGAAATCCAAATTACGATAGCTATCATCATGACGGCAGGAACATAAAATCTAATCCCGAAAAAGATAAAAACTATTCCTCCCAAACCCAATAAATCATAAAATTTAAGCTGTTTTGATAATCTTAAAATTAAGTAAATCGCTATTATAGTAAAAGTCATAATAAGAGGATCTTTTAAATTCAGAAAGGATGACCATGCTACTATTTCCCAGTGAAATAAAGAAAACAGAAGCAGCCCCTTAGCATACTTACGGCTAAAACCACTCAGATCAGCTATACGAAACAGAAAATATCCACTAATAAAAGTAAGAGAAACGTTAAGAAATACTGGAGAGTAGTAATGCTTACCAAATAAATACTGACCGAGTATATTCCACCACCCATAGAGGATGTGTCTCCCTCCCGATAGAGACCTCAGATTCAACAGACCATCTGGATTGACTAATGCTGTAATCGGGTTATATCCCAATTGCAGCATTTTGGTTCCCTGGGATTGATAAGTTATGTCATCCAGAAAGATCCAAGTACCATCAAAGAAAAAAGCAAAATAAACCAGCGGAATTAAAACTTTGACAAGGGCTACATAAAAGGCTGTAAAAATTGAAATATTTCGACTAGCAATCCAGAAGCATAATAATCCAATACAAAAAGTAGCCCAGAGCAAATCGCTGGTTAAACCTTCAGCCACAGCACTTCCTCTGTTTGTTCAACTAGCTGCTTTACACTGAAATTCTCGACAATGCGCGATCGCGCTTTTAACCCCAGGACACTCCTCTCCCTTTCTAAACAAGCTACCCACCCTAGAGCAAGAGCTTCTGGGTTTTGCTTCCCCACTACTACCCCAGTATCACCTACAATCCAGGCTGAATCTCCTACATCTGTCACAACACAGGGGACTCCACACGCCATCGCTTCTCCAATCACATTAGGAAATCCCTCGGTGTAAGAAGAAGAAACAGCAATATCTAGGCTATTATGAACCGCAGGCATATCCGTACGCGCTCCTGCCCAGATAATTTTGTTAGAGATACCTAACTCTTCAGATAACCGATACAACTCATTAGCATAACTCTCCAACCCGCTACCCACGCAGACAAAGCGTACATTTTCCCGCTCTTTACATAGAAGTGCAGCTGCCTTGAGAAAGGTAGGATGGTCTTTCATAGGGTCTATCCGTCCCACTAATCCAATTAATATCGTGTCTTCAGATATATCCCATTCTACCCGCACCCTTGCCCTTGCTTCCTTGTCTGGTTTAAAGCGTTCTGTATCGATACCATTGGGAATTACTACCATCTTATCAGCGGGGAAACCATGCGCTAGATGATAAGCTTGACCAGCATGAGAGTTGACAACAATTAGGTCGGCAAAACGAGACAATAACCACTCTAGTTTGAATATAAGACGGACTAACCAGTCATAGCGGCTTAAATCAACATTGGATGCTCTAACTCCCCAAAGCATCCTAGTTGACGGAAAAAAAATCTTTAGGAAGATAGTCAGTAAATTTGATGTACCCATAAATCCATGCAATACGTTAGGATTTATACGCTTTAGATGAAGGACAAGACGCCACAAAAAACCAACAATATCCCAGCGATCGCGCTTCTCTAAAGAAATCAACTGTATCCCGCTATCTTGCAGGTCTTTTTCTAACGTCCCACCAGAGTAAAAGTATAAAACTGTTATATTAAATTTTTTCTTGTCAAGGGCTTTTAGGAGGGTTATTAATTGTCTTTCAGCACCGCCGTAATTTAGCGAACGAATTAGGAAGGCAATTTCACTCATTGCTTTTTAAAGACAAATTGATTGTTGCCTAAGCCACCTCCACAAGTGATAAGGTTTTCTAGCACAAAATTCTTATCCCGATAAAACTTAAAGATATCTTCTGGTTTGGCGACTTCAAAGGGATAGCCGCCTAACCAATCAAACCAATCATAAACTCTAGACATACCCCTGGATTTTTTGTACTCGGTATATCGAGCTATTGGATTTCGAGCCTTGAGTATATCTACAGCTAACCCACCTAAGATAAAATAGGGAATGAAGAAAGTAGAAACTAGAGTTTTGCCTGCTATTCCTGAGCAGTAAACTTGCTTGATTCTGCGCCACCGATTAGATTTACTACCCTGCTCGTTATAGATAGCAATAAACAACCTACCCCCCTCTGCAACAGGCAAAGTAGCATTTTCTAGGGCTTGCCACATAGCTCCAGTATGGTGAAGCACACCCCATGAATAAACAATATCAAACTGACCTACAGACTTTAAGTAATCTGCGTCTAGAACTGAACCTCGTTCAATAATCCAATTATTATCATCAGGAAAATAGCGGCGTTTGAGTTCTTGCGTACAAGCGACTGAATCAGGATCGTAATCAAAAGAATGCACTTTAGCTCCTAAATGACGAGCCGCAAGAGAAAATAAACCGCTACCAGAGCCAATATCAAGAAAGGTTTTACCTTGTAAATCTTCTACTTGCAGCATCTGTTTGAGCGACTTTTGTGCTTCTGCAATGCGCTCGTCATTGAGAACTGATAAAAAGCGCTGCCAGTTTTTGCCAAATTGAAAGCGATCGCCCTGCTTAACTTCCTGTTCAAAAGTGCTTGTCATGACTTCTCCTTGACAACTTGATTTACCAAGTTTTCCCACATTTCCATTACTTTATCCAAGCTAAATCGCTCTGTCACCTCTTTCGCACGACTAGCTAGGCGTTGGCGCTCTGCTTCATCAGACATGAGACGCTCCATTGCCGCAGCTAAAGCATCTACATCTTCATTTTTTACTAAGATACCATCTATGCCATCACGAATAATCTCTCTTGGTCCACTGGGACAGTCTGTAGAAATGACGGGTAGCCCACAAGCCATTGCTTCGCACAGAGCGTTAGGAAATCCCTCAAACCGGGAAGACATAACGAAAATATCCGCCTGCTTCAGAAATTCATAAATGTTTTTCACCCGTCCAGGTAGATGAACCCGGTTAGACAAACCAAGCTGATCCCGCAAAGCTTCTAATTCCGTGCGTAATGCCCCTTCTCCTAATATTGTCAATGTCCAATCAGGGTAGCAGACTTTTAGCTGTGCAAAAGCTTGTAGCAGTAAGTCAAAACCCTTCTGAGAGTCTAGCCGTCCAACAGCAATTAGGGATGGTTTAGTTATCAATTTTGCTGACTCTGTTTGGTTTGTATTGATAAATATAACTGGGTTAGGGATAACATACGAGCGAGATTGTATCTGGGCAGAAAAATAACTCAACGCTCTCGTAGTTACCGCAACAACTCGATTGGCTTTGGGATAAATACACTGACGCAATAACTCCCATACCCCACCAATAGAGTACATTCCTGGGTGAATGCGCTCAGATACTACTACTGGGATGTCTAACCCGCGCGTCGCCAGTAGGGTGAGTATGTTATTTTTATCTATAAAGCTAATTACAGCATCGGGCTGACTATCAGCAATGGCGGCTCGTAGAACTTGAATGCGTTTCAGGTTATTCCAGATACCAACGAGCAAGCTTGGCGACTCTCTAGCTATACCCAAACGAATATGATGAACATGGCAATCTAGGTCATAAAACGGAGGTACTTTGCCATCATCGAAAGTCAACAAAGTAATTTTCCATCCCTTAGCTGCCCAGTAGTTAGCCATGACTGACATCACCCTTTCAGCACCGCCAGCGAATAGAGAAGAAATTACTAACGTTAACCGCATTTCTTTTTAGCAACTATTAAAGCATTACTATAAAATGCCTGAGTGCGATCGCTATAGTCTATCAACAAACCGCTTAAGTTAACGACCATACAAAAAACTATCCAAAGCGGGAGAATTACGCCTTTTAATATACGGCTGTATTTGTACAAGTTCATTTGCGTTTCGAGCCAATTTAAAACTAGCGTCCCAACCGTGCTACCAATACCACCCTGATGTTTTGCTTCCATAACTTCATAATCTTGCTCGATTAATTTTTTAAGTCCATATACTGAAAACCGCCGATAATCATCTGGTTCCCCATGCTGGTTATAGATAAAAGGTGCAGTTAGTATTAGTACACCGCCCGGTTTTAAAACACGGCTAATCTCCTCAATAGTATTACCTAAGTTGGCGGTGTGTTCTAAAATCTGAGTGCATAAAATGGCATCAAAAGAAGATGTTTCTAAAAGCCATTCTTCATCAGCGTTGATGACAATATCAACCTTAGAACCGGGATAAATATCAATGCCGATATGTTTGACTTTCTCTAAATTTATCCAAGTGCTGTAAGGTTTATCACCGCAGCCAACATCGAGCAAGCGCCCTTCAACAGTCGGTAATATACGCTTGATATCTGAATAAAGGTCTTTTACTGCCAACCATTGAAAATGCCAAAATCGTATATGCGGATGGGTTCCACAAAGCTTTTTATATAGGTTAGAATAAATATCACCGATAACACTCATACAAATTTCTTACTTATAAAAAATATATTTTCGTTGCTTCCATGTAATCCAATTAGTGATAAGCACTTCTTGAACAAGGCATTTATAACACCCTTCCAATTCAATGATGACAAACTAACAAAATAAATTACTTTAAGTTTTTCCACCTTCAGATTACCTGAAAATATAGTCGCTAAACTATGAGTATTAAAAGACTGTTGATGTCCCCATTTGTGAAAAATATGTCCACAATCAGGACATACGACTTGGCTGTTAGAAAGGTTTTCCTTAAATGGAACAGTCCCAATCAATAACCCAGAATTTTTCAATATCCGTTCTATCTCATGCAAGCCTTGCTGTATTTGTTCATCCGATAGATGTTCTATGACCTCAGAACAAAAGACAACATCAAAAAAATTGTCCTCATAGGGAATCTGTTCTATATAACCTACCTTTCCTTCAATACCCCTTTGCTCCAGTTTGGCAATAGTTGTTGCACTTGGGTCTAAAGCATAGGTTTCCCAGCCTTGTTCCATACATTTCTGTTCAAGCCAGCCGTTGCCAACTCCTATATTCAACACTCTTGGCTTGGTGTGACTATAAATTGCCAAAACTTGGCGAAAAAGATAGTTTAACCTTGGAGCTGACTGCAAAAATATGTCAGCGGATTTCACCTGAAAATAATCCCATATTTTGTCCTGTTGCATTTTTTTATTTTACTGAAGCATTGCTGTATCCAGTACAATTATTTTTTGATGACAAAAGCTTGACCACTTGGAACATTAATAATTTTTTCTGTCTTATCTTTCATAAACTCATCAAATGCTTTTTTTGCGCCTGGACAGGTTATAAATCCGTAGTCATCACACAAGATTAGTCCACCAGTTACCATTTTGGGATAGAAAAAACAAAGGGAATCAAAGGTAGGTTGATAAAGGTCAACATCTATATGAACAAAACAAAATTTTTCACTTGAGACATTCTTAAATGTTTCTGGTATCCATCCTTTATAGATTTTTATTTTATCTTTATACTCGGCAAGATTTCTTTTAGCTATATCTTCAGTGGCTTTCAAATCACCTGCCTGCCAATACACTCCATCTATGTCCAAAGGTAAAGATAAGCCTTCAAACGAGTCAAAAGCATGATGTACCTTGTTAGTATTTTTAAATTTATTACAAATTAGCCAAGATGAAGCACCGTTAAAGACACCACACTCAGCCGTGTCACCCGGCAATTCATCAACGAGCGATAACAAAGATGTAATAAAAAATTTTCTATCAGCAGAACGGTAGCTTTTCCCTACATATTTATCGTAAAAATTGAAAAATTCTTTATCTTCAAGCCATATCTTCCCATGCTCACTGACAGTAAATTTTGGATACCATAAAGATGCTAGCTTCTCAGCGAGAACAAAGCTGGCATAGATACTTTCTTGTTTAGAAAAGAACTTCTTATATAAGAGCCGAAAAAGTGTTAGTAACTTCATATAAGTTTGTGCGTAATTTTTTTCACCTTCAATAAACAGTAGGTCGAGTAACAAAAGGAAAAACAGATAACAATGGAAGTAGATAAGGCAATACCTGAGACGCCCATATACTTTGTAAACAAGTAATTCAAGCTAATGTTAATTATTAAATTAAACACAGCCGTCCACATCAGTATCTGATTAAGCTGAATTGATGAAATTAACCGCACAATCAAAATGCCCGCAATATAAAAAGGTATTTGTAAGGCATAAAAAGCTTGTATTTGGGCTACTAAGCGAGTGGCTTCATTTGTAAATGAACCTCTTTGAAACAACACTTGGATGATACTTTCAGAAAACAGGAATAAAAACCCTGTTAAGGGTACTGTTACCAGAAAAATTAAAAAAAGAAAACGCTGAAGTGTATAGCGCACTCCTGCCCAATCTTCACAGGCAACCATTTTTGAACAATAGGGAATCACAGCAGTTCCCAATCCTGTAGCCATTAGCCCAATTGGAAATGCAATTACTTTATTGCCATAGTTCAACGCAGCGACACTTCCGGGTGATAACATCGCCGCCATTGATTGATCTACCAAAGTAGTGCTGCTCATTAAACAAGCTCCAGCAATCATGGGAGCATACTGACCAGCTACCAGACGCAAGTGAGAATCAAATCCGTACCAGCTGGGGCGCAATGAGATGCCTTGCCGCTTCAAGGAGGCTCCCAAAAGCAGCATTTCCAATAATGCACCGCAGACTAACCCAGTTGCTAAGGCAAAGATACCCCAAGAGCGGCACGTCAGTAACAGTATTGCACTACAGGTCGGAGTGATAATCGGCGTGAGAGCGGCTAATGCAAACCGCTCTCCCGCATTCAGTACTGCACCCCAGATAACTTGAATTCCACTCAGCATCAGAACAGGGGCAATTATCCAGAGTAAGCGGTAAGTTAAATCTAACTTTTCTGGGCTGAATCCTCTAGCAATTAATGGTAGATAGAACGGCGCAGTTACTACCATTAAAAAAGTAGCGATCGCCAGCAACCCCAAACTCCAAACCATTACCCCAGAAAACAACCTTTGAGCCGCTTCTTTTCCTTCTTTTTCGCGCACCCTAATATATGTAGGGATCAGAGCTGCATTAAAAGAGCCAGCCACTACACTGATCAGAAAAGAGGGAATTAATAAGGCAATTAAAAAAGCATCAAGGTCGTCCCCAGTTCCAAACCTCCAAGCTACAATAAATTCCTTACCAAAGCTTGCCACTTTCACTACAGCCGTCCACATCGCCACTGTAACCGCTGCACCAAAAATTTGGCGGTTGATTGAGCCACTGGTCAGCTTTTTCCAAGAATTGAGCAGCTTTTGTGCTGACAGAGTTTGTTTCACCTACACTTAGATCGAGTTTTCAGTCCGCTGAGCGATTTCATCCCAAAAAACCCTGTAGGGATTGATAGTAGCAGCGCTCAACCCCACAGAGCCTTATTAACTGACATCAAAACTTGCAGGTACCATTAACCTGCTCCAAAAGCCGCATTTAGCAATGCAGCTAGGACGGATTGAATCGCCAGCAGCTCATCGGGAGGATCGCTTAATAACACACCACTACTGGAGTTGATGAGAGCATTGTAGGCTTCAACTGCTGCCGCCAGCCTAACCGCATCGACTCTACCATTTGCGGTTAGCCCTTGCAAATTGGCAACCACGTTACGAGCCAGGGTCGGATTAATGCCTTCAGTAGCATTCACCAGACCGCTTTCCAGCTGGCTAGCGCTAGCAGCAACATTTCCAGTCCCCGTCAAAACGTTCCCTAAGCTGTTATTTGCAGTCTGGGAGTTGACTGAGGTTGCTGCCTGATTGACAGCAGAGGCGATCGCCTCCGTTCTGAAAGCGAGTCTTCCCCGCCCACCTCTGTCGGGTATAAAGGCTCCGTTGACAAAGTCGCTAGTCGTCATAATCGGACCAGTGACATCTGAATTGAAGCCGGGAGTTTGGGCAAATGCTGTTTCCGAAAACAGTAGAGAAGAACCTAAAGCTAAACCTAGACTGAGATTTAAAGAAAGACGTTTGATGTTCATGGCTTTTGTTTTGCGAGCAAAGAACTTAGAAAGTGATGCCGTAACCGACGCCCAGGATGAAACGCGCACCATCACCGGCATTTCCGGTTACATCAGCAAGCGCTGGAGTGATGATCAGCGGTATATTCTGGAACGGAGCAATAGAAGCACCCACATTCAAATCTTGACCGCTCCATTCGGCAATGACAGATATCGGTTGAGCGACCCGCACGCCAATACTGCCAAACGGATTGACTGAGTCTCTACCCGCCTCAATATCAGGTACTGACCGAAAGCGACCCCCACCCAAACCCACAGAGGCAGTAACTGAGGGGGAGAAGCCTGCGGTTGTCCGAGATCCTAGCGGAAAAACTTTACTGACGACACCATAAACGGTGCTGTACCCCGGATCGGGATTTCCGAACGTCTCAATATTTTCCACCCCAACCGCTACAGCTATGTCATTAGCAAACTGACGGTGAATCTTGAAGCTAATCCCACCATCTTCAAAGCTATCATCGCCGAAGAGGTCATAAATTGAGATAACTCCTTCTACACCCACTGTTTTCCGAGCATCGCCCAGACCAATACCCGCTGCAATTACCCCATCTGCCCTATTGGTGTTACGAGTTCTTTCTTGGAAGCCCCCTCCGATAAATGCCTGACCCCGGTCAGCCCCGAAAGCCGTGGGTGTGGTAATACTGGAATTTCCCCCAATTAACCGCCGCAGCTGTTCTACTATCGGGGGTGCGGGAAGTCGATACTGTTGGCGCAAGGCTGCAACTTGTTCTGCTGTCAGGGGAGGCGGTGTTGTCGCAACTGGTTCGTAGCCAACAACGTAACGAGCGGCAACATCCGTTGGGGGAATCTGCGGCGCTTGCCCCGCATTCACTAAAGCCTGGTAAATAAACGCCGCTACGTCAGCACGGGTGGCTAACTGATTGGGATTTAACAGCGCCACATCTGGATAGTTGACAACCAGTTGATTTTGTGCGGCGGCGGCAATGCTGGTGCGGGCATAGTCAGGAATGCTGCCAGCATCCTGAAATAAACTGTTTAAAATCGAGGCGGTGTCTGCTGTGGGATTCAGGTTAAGTCCACTGACCAAAGATACCAAGACTTGGACGCGGGGGATGTTTTGATTCGGCTGGAAAACCCGGTTGGGGTATCCTTCTAGAAATCCCGTCCGATAAGCTTCCTGAATCGCTGTGTAACCCCAGTAATTTGCAGGTACATCCACAAAATCCACCGCTTGGCGAGTGGCAGGTCTTTGAAAAGCCTTGCGAATCATGGCGGCAAACTGAGCGCGTGTCACCGGCTCGTCAGGACGGAAAGAGCCATCTGGAAAGCCTACGATCACATCTCGCTGTGCGAGTGCTTCAATAAAAGTCTGCGCCCAGCTACCCTGTACATCCGGGAAGGTGCTGGCTTGAGCCAATTGAGACGGCGTCCTGACGGCTCCGGGTTGCTGTAAACTTCTTCTTGGGGCGGCTGGATTGCTAATCGCTGGCAGCGAAGAGTTGGCAGGGGTGGCGGTTGAAGGAGCAGGCGGGTTGTTAGAACGCAGCGCCTCAGCCCCCAGCATCGTTTTTAAGAGTGCGTCACCCATTGAACCGCTACCCTTGGCTGGTACTGAAGCGTTCCCGTTGGTAGAACTTGCCCCGGTGGTAGCCAAACTGGCAGCCGCATAGAGGATCGTACTGCCCAAAAACATGGAACTTAGTAGGATATGTACTCGGTACCGCAATTTCTTGTTGCTAGCACTGACACGGCTCCTACCTGTTGCTGGCGTCATAACCTTTCCTCCTCATACCCAAATATTCCTTGCCACCTCAAAGGTACACGAGTTTGGGAAAATTACGTTGATGATTAAAATTTATACTGCAACTTTTTACGGATTGTATCCGTCAATGGCGTGACTTTGTGTAACGAGGTTTAACAGATTTGGAATGGAGAGTGCTAAGTTGAGCGCCAAAAGGCATCGTGAAACAAGCTGTAATTTTTGGACGATCGGTACTGGTTTTCCGAAACTGGCTACCCGAACCGTTGTGGGCTTCGCGCTCCTATTTGTGGCGGCGATGACGGTTTCACCACCAGCGATCGCGCAACTCCCCGGATTGCCATCTGCTGCCCCAGCGGGAACATCTGCAAGACGTGGACCGGATGCCCCGTATACTTTAGGAGCAGGCGATCGCGTCCGGCTGGATATTTTTGAGGTTCCCGAATACAGCGGTGAGTACCAGGTGCTAATCGATGGCACGCTCAACCTGCCAATCATTGGCAGCGTACCCGTTCAGGGACTGACCCTCCAAAGAGCAACCGATGAAATTTCTAGCAGATACGCTCGTTACATCCGACGACCCCTGCTAACCATTACTCTACTGGCACCCCGTCCGGTCAAAATCGCGGTGGCTGGGGAAGTCAATCGTCCGGGTTCCTACACCGTTAGCCTCACCGAAGGCAGGCAATTTCCCACCGTCACCCAAGCACTGCAATTGGCTGGAGGCATTACCCAAGCCGCCAACATCCGCCAAGTACAACTGCGCCGCCTTCAATCACCCGGTTCCTCGGATATCATCGCCGTCAATCTCTGGGAATTACTCAACAACGGCGATTTGAGTCAAGACCTCACCTTGCGAGATGGAGACTCGCTGTTTATCCCCACCAGCCCCCAAATCAACCCCGATGAATCCCGTACCCTAGCTGATGCCAGCTTTGCACCCCAGAACACCGGGCCGATCAAGATTGTCGTTGTCGGGGAAGTGTCCCGTCCAGGGCCTTATATCGTGTCGCCAGCAACCGTTGCCACTGCCAATATTCCCCCTGAGGTCAATACAACGGCGGCTTCCAGCAGCACTCCTGCCACCGTGACACAAGCCATTCAAGTCGCTGGGGGAATTACCCCCTTAGCGGATATTCGCCAGGTTCAAATCCGCCGTTCCGCCCGTTCTGGACCAGAAAAAGTCCTCGATATCAACCTCTGGCAACTTTTACAGTCCGGGGATGTCACTCAAGATGTCATCTTGCAGGAGGGAGATACCGTGGTGGTGCCTACTGCCAGCAATATCGACCCCTCTGAGGTACCCCAAATCGCCTCGGCTAGCTTCTCTCCCAATACCATTAGGGTCAATGTGGTCGGGGAAGTTGCCAAAGCAGGGACGATTGAAGTGCCACCCAATACGACCTTGAATCAAGCAGTGCTGGCAGCCGGAGGATTTAACAATCGCGCCCGGAGGAGTTCGGTAGAGCTGATTCGTCTCAACGCCAATGGCACCATTTCTAAGCGGAACGTCCAGGTCAATTTTGCTCAGGGCATCAACGATCAAAACAATCCTGTTTTACGAAATAACGACGTGGTGGTGGTAAACCGCTCTAGCCTCGCTAATTTCTCAGACACGCTGGGGACAGTGTTGAGTCCGCTGGGAGGGGTTTTCAGCTTATTCAACTTTTTTAGAATCTTCCAGTAGAAACCTGGCTTGCTAGGTCTGGAAAGCCGCAATCAAGAGCTGAGGAAAAAATTCGGTCGTTTGGATGTAGCTTCCTGCACTTTCATGGTACAAAATGAGGCAAGAACCAGGAATATCCCTGGCGATCGCGTCAACCAAGCCAACAAGGTGCAGGGGTTTAGATGGAAGCGGGCCAATTTTCTCAACCGTCATCGCCGAAAGGGAATGGCAAGCAACTTCAGCCATTGCCGCTAACCGACGAAACTCAGTTTCTGGATAACAACCAGGACGAGTTGAATGTTCGTCAGCTCTTGAATGTGGTGCGTCGCCGTGCCTTGGTGATTGCGGGGGTGGCGATCGTTGTCACGACTGGAATCGGCTTGTGGACATTCAGCCAGACACCCAAGTATGAAGGAAAGTTTCAACTGCTGGTGGAACCCGTTACGGCTGAAAATAAGCTGACCAAACTCACTCAATTGCAGGCTATAGAGCCAGCCCTAAACGAATCTAGTCTGGATTACGAAACCCAAATTAAAGTTTTACTTAGTTCCGAACGGATGGCTGCATTCATCGCTCAGATACAAAAGCGCTATCCCGACATCGACTATGAATCACTAATTCTTGAAAAAAACCTGACAATTACCCAGTTAGATAAAACAAAAATTTTAGAAGTACGCTACCGGGATACCGATCCCGATAAAATAAAGTATGTATTATTTGAGTTGGCTAAAGTTTATCTGAGGTACTCTCTTCAGGAGCGGCAAACTAACCTCAACCAGGGAATTAAGTTTGTAGACGGTCAATTGCCTGCACTTCAGCAACGGGTGGACAAACTCCAGGGACAACTGCAAACATTTCGGCAGCGGTACAACATCCTCGATCCGCAAGAACAAGCCAAACAACTTGCCGAGCTAGTCTCTAATGTTGAGGAACAAAAACTCGATAACCAACTAAAACATAATGAAGTCCGATCGCTGTATGTAACGCTACAAAAACAGTTAGGATTACCCCCCAATCAAGCGATCGCTGCCGCGTCTCTTTCGGAAGCACCGCGCTACCAACAGTTACTCAACAAACTCAAGGAAGTCGAAACAAAGCTTGCCACCGAGTCAGCCCGGTTTCTAGAAGAAAGCCCCACCATTCAGTCACTCAAAGAGCAGCAGCAAAATTTGCTGCCCCTGTTGCAACAAGAAGCGGCGGCGGTACTGGGAAACAACCTGTCTGGTCTCAGCGAACGACAATATTTGTCTTCCCCCAGCACGGTGCGCCTAGAGCTGATTCAGCAATTTGTGGATGCGGCAAACCAAGTGCAGGTTCTGGAAGTTCGCGGCAATGCGATCGCGCAAGCAGAAAATCGCTTAAATCAACAAGTTAGACTACTGCCCCTGATTGCCCGTCAGTACACAGATTTACAGCGGGAACTCAACGTCGCAACCGACAGTTTGAACCGCTTTCTAGCCGTTCGGGAAACCCTGCAAATTGAAGCAGCACAGAAAGCTCTCCCCTGGCAGCTGATCGCCAAACCCCAAAAGCCAGAAGATCCCATCTTTCCCAAGCCAAAGCAAAATCTGATATTAGGAGCGATCGCTGGGGCAATGTTAGGACTGGCATCTGCCTTATTAGCAGAGCGACTCGACAACGTCTTCCACTCCCCTGAAGAACTCAAAGACAGCACCCGACTGCCCATTCTCGGCTTGATCCCCCAGCACAAAGAACTCAAGCTATTCAAACCCATCGCAGAACTCACCAATTTCGCCCAGCCGGATGGGAACAGAGCCTCAGCCAAGAACCAAAACGGAAATACCCCATCCAAAGAGCGTGCCCACACTCGCAAAGCTAGCTGGTACAATGCTTCTCCCTTCTTAGAATCCTTCCGTTCTCTCCATACCAATATCCGTTTTCTCGGTTCTGATACCCCCATCCACTCGCTGGTGGTTAGCTCAGCATCTCCAGCAGATGGCAAATCCACCGTTTCCGTACACCTAGCGCAAGCTGCTGCGGCAATGGGACAACGAGTTTTGCTGGTAGATGCAGATTTGCGGCGTCCTCAGGTTCATAACGTCCTCGGTTTAGAAAATCAGCAGGGACTGAGCAACGTCATTGCCACGGGTGTCACTCCCAGAGAAGCCATCCAGCGCTTGCCCTCCTGGGACAATCTCTACGTGCTAACCGCTGGGCAAATCCCGCCAGATCCAACCAGGCTGCTTTCCTCCAAGCGAATGCAGTATTTGATGGAGCAGTTGAACGCGGTTTTCGATCTAGTGATTTATGACACACCACCTATACTGGGTCTGGCAGATGGCAGACTCCTGGCTGTCCATACCAATGGCGTGATCATGGTGGCACGACTAGGCAAAACAGACCGCTCCATCCTGCTGCAAGCGATAGATGCATTAAAAATCTCTAGCGCCCCCGTCTTGGGTATGGTTGCCAACGGTGTGAGAAGAAGCGCCGGTGGATCGTACTATTACTACGATCGCTACTACGCTTCTAACCAAGAATCAGAAGTAGAAAATGCCAAAAAACTCTTGCAAAAGAAACTTGGATTGCGCTAGTCGTTAGGGATTAGTCATTAGTCCCTGAAAGACTATCCAAATCTCGGATGTGTAGGATGTGTAGGCTCCCTTTGAGTTCACGTTCCCCAGCACTGGTGCAATTTGCCCTAGTTACTCTCCCTTGAAGGCTAAAGCCTTACGGCATGAACGCGCCTACGCTATCGCTCTACCATTCCCTACGATTTTTCAAGCGTTTCAGGAGTTTTGGATAGTCTTTCAGAATGACTAACGGCTACGCCCCATAAAAAGAGCGATACCACTCAACAAAACGCGGAATTCCAACCTCAATGGATGTACTAGGCTTGAAGCCAACATCTCTTTGTAAATCACTAATATCGGCATAAGTTTCAGGAACATCTCCCGGTTGCATTGGCAGCAGATTTTTTACTGCCTTCGTACCGAGACAATCTTCCAAAACCTCGATAAAACGCCCTAATTCAACCGGCGTATTATTGCCAATATTGTAAATTTTATAAGGTGCCGCACTCGCTCCCGGATCGGAGTCAGCTCCTGCTAAATCAGGATTTGGCTGTGGAATTTTATCAGCTACTCGTAAAACTCCTTCTGCAATGTCATCAATGTAGGTAAAATCGCGCCGCATCTTACCATAATTAAAAACATCAATCGGACGCCCTCCTAAAATGGCTTTGGTAAACAAAAACATCGCCATATCGGGACGACCCCACGGCCCATAGACTGTAAAAAAGCGCAAGCCAGTAGTTGGTAAACCATACAAATGACTGTAGGTATGAGCCATCAGTTCATTTGCCTTTTTACTGGCTGCATACAAGCTGACTGGATGGTCTACATTGTCATGCACCGAAAAAGGCATTTTCTTATTTGCCCCGTAAACCGAACTAGAAGAGGCAAACACCAAATGTTTAACTTCCGAATGCCGACAACCCTCCAGGATATTCATAAATCCCACCAAGTTGCTATCGACATAGGCATGGGGATTTTTCAGCGAGTAACGTACACCCGCCTGGGCAGCCATGTGCAGCACTTGTTCAATCTGGGAATTAGCGAATAACTCAGCAATTCCTTGACGGTCAGCCAATTCAAGTTTGTAAAACTGAAAATTATTTTTGTCCTTCAGTTGCTCCAGACGAGCTTGTTTTAAATTGACATCATAATAATCATTGAGATTATCGATGCCAATGACCTCTTTTCCTCTATCCAGCAGCAGTTTACACAAGTAAAAACCAACAAAACCAGCGGCACCAGTAACTAAAATTTTTCCCATATTTTTTGTTTCTACTAGCTGTTAGCAGGTTGGTAATTGATGTGGCGTCATTGACAAGTAATGGCGATGACCGCGACAAATACAAAGGCGTTCAAGTCCAAAGTCTAGCCCAATTACTCAGGCGAATGCCATAGTTCCGTACAAGCTGCACTGGTGACATTAAGGGTTCATATGCCCTTACAACCCCACCAAACTCATGAAAGCTGCCTTGAGCCTATACAGGATACGCTCCGCTCTAGGAACCTAGTCGGGCGCATTTTGTTGATGAGAGCGAAAAGCGCTCCTCGCGTAGCGTATGCGTGTACCTGCACTCCTCGCGTAGCGTATGCTGCTAAATGCGGCTAATCCTTCACCGGCTATATGCCGCCTAGGAGACGCGCCTGCTTTCCCGGAAACAGGGAACTATCCCAGCCGTGTCTAGTCTGATGAAGAGCTTTAAGTTTAATTCTGCTTAGCGTCAGATTACAGGGTTTGTATATTACGTTTCATTTTGCCCATCTAACTGAGTCTGTCACCTTACGTATGGTAATCACGCACCTGCACAAATTTTTAACAACCTCAACTGCCAAAACTTCTAAATCTCAGATGATCTTTTGGTTCACTTTAAGCCTAACTTTCGCCCTCATTTATAGTCTTTTAGGACTCAAGCAGGCTTTCAGTAGCTCCTATGTGGTGCAAGATGATGCACGGGTGTATGTGTTTTGGATGCAACGATTTGTAGACTCAGACTTGTTTCCGAATGATTTTATTGCCGACTATTTTCAATCCATAACCCCATCTGGATATGCTGCTTTCTATCGACTGATAGCATCTGTAGGGATTGAGCCACTTGGCTTGAGTAAATTACTACCAGTCTTTTTGACACTGCTGACAACCGTCTGCTGTTTTGCAGTCTGCATGGAGATTTTCCCGGTACCAACAGCAGGATTTATTAGCACGCTGCTGCTTAATCAAAATCTCTCCATGAGGGATGATTTAGTTTCTAGCACTCCTAGGTCTTTTATTTTTTTGTTTTTCCTAGCATTTCTGTACTATTTGCTGCGGCGCTCTTTATTTTTATGTCTAGGTGCGATCGCTTTGTCTGGATTCTTTTATCCCCCGTTGTTGTTCATTTTAGCCGGAATCTTAATTTTGAGACTGGGGCGCTGGGACGGGCAGCAACTCCGTCTATCTAAGAATCGGCTTGATTATCTGTTCGGCGCTACTGGATTAGGACTTTGCCTGGTAGTCCTATTGCCTTATGCTTTGAAATCCTCTGAATTTGGCTCAGTGATCGCAGGGATGGAGCTAAGATCGTTACCAGCATTTTCTCAAACGGGAAGAATTCCTTTTTTTGATAACAATAATCCTCTATGGTTTTGGTTGTTTGGACAACATAGTGGTCTTCTGCCTAATGTGTTTGAACATCCCCTATCGCTGATGGGATTATTATTGCCAATTTTGATGCGATATCCCGATAAGTTTCCTTTAATTAGGCAAGTTACTAGCAACGTGATAATTTTGCCTCAGATTGCACTAGGATCTTTCGGAATATTTGTGGCTGCCCATGCCATGCTCTACAAGCTTTTTGCTCCCGCCCGTTACACGCGATATAGCCTCAAATTGGTGATGATATTGAGCGCAGGAATCGTGTTATTAGCGCTCCTAGATGCAGCTTTTCAGTGGGCAAGACAGCCGGATAAACTTTTTGTCCAGCGGCAGTTTATAGCCTTTGGTTTGACAACTCTACTAGGAACCATCCTGGTTTTTTATCCATATTTATTGAAAGAATTTCCAACCAGTAATTACGTGGTTGGAAAGGCACCAGCACTATATGAATTCTTTCAAGAACAACCTAAAAACATCCTCATTGCTTCCTTATCAGAAGAGGTAGATAACCTACCTACTTTTTCCGACAGATCCATCTTAGTCGGGTGGGAATATGCAATTCCTTATCACGTGGAATACGAACGTCAAATTCGCCAACGAGCTACCGATTTGATCCACACTCAGTACACTCCAGATTTGGCAGAAATTAAAAATTTCATTCAAGTCTATGGTGTAGATTTTTTCTTACTGGATAGAGCCGCATTCACCCCTAAATATATCACCAGCAATCCTTGGTTTATACAGTGGCAGCCGCTAGCGAAAGAGGTTTTAGGAATGTTGGAGCGGGGAAGTATTCCAGCTATGTCTGGTTTGATGCAGCGCTGTTCGGTTTTGGAGACGGGGGAGCTGGTTGTACTGGAAGCCAAATGTATGATTAAAGCTACCCCTGATTAAATACTACTGAAATCATTTCAACATAAGGTAGTTACAAGTAAAGGGTAGTCAGTGGCGACTAGCACAGACGCGAACTGACAAGTCAGCGCTTCGCTATCGCAGCCAATCTTCTCCAACCCAAAATTGGGAATCAAAAATCTAAAATGGTATGAGTTTTAGGCAATTGACAGATTGGTGAAACATATCAGTGCTGCTCAAGTCTGTTTGATTATGCATTGACTGTAGGATTCTAGTGTCACCTATGCGATCGCAGGCAGACCCTTTCAAAACAACTCTCATTCTGAGTACACGAGTGTGGGAAGATTCCCACATATAAAGACCATTGACACTTACATAGGACAAGCCGATAGTATTCATCGGTAGAAGCCTGCAATCATGTCTAAAGACACCCTCGTTACCGCCGTTGCTAGTTTTCTATGAAGAACTCCCCAAATTCGGGTAATGAAACAGCAGCTACCCGTTCCAATCGGCGTCTATGGGTACTATTAAACCGCACCGGCCTTGGGCTGGGCTTTATCCTGCTGGTGGGAACAATCGGCGGCGTCTGGTGGGCGTGGGTTTTTGTCTATCAGCGGTTAGCACCGATTGTTCAAGAAAATCTCACTCAGACGCTGAAGCGACCCGTGCAACTGGGGAAAGTCGAAAGCTTTTCCATCAACAGTCTGCGCTTCGGTGCCTCCTCGATCCCAGTCACGCCCAGCGATCCCGACCGCGCCTCGGTAGAGGCTGTAGACGTAGCTTTTGACCCGGTAGCACTGCTGTTTAGACGCACCTTAGAGCTAAATATTACCCTGGTTAACCCAGATGTCTACCTTGAAGAGGACAAAGAGGGACGCTGGGTTGCTACTGAACTGAAGTCAGAAGAAGCTGCTGGTCCGCTCAAGACCGATATTCAAAGCATTCGGGTTCAAAATGCGGACGTTGTGCTGGTGCCTGTCTCCAAGACAAGACAGAGGAGAAGAGGGAGCAGTGGAGCCAGGGAGAATGTAGATGCAACGCTGTCCCCGCAAAATCGCCCCCGCAGTAAAACTCAAGACACGCTCCCCAGCCTCGAATCCCAGCTTCCCAGAGCCGAGAAAAAGCCGGTGCCATTAGCTTTCAATCAGGTAAGCGGTACGGCTCGCTTTTTCGATAAAAACCAGCGGATTCGCTTTGATGTCAGCGCTCAATCTCAGGTTGAATCCGTAGGGACACCGAAAAGCCCTCAAAAACAGCAAACCAATGCAAGTGCTGCCATACAGAGCAGCGTCAGAATTTCTGGCGAATACCGCGCCCCAACTGGACAAACAAACCTGCTAATTCAAGGGCAAAACCAGAGCGCAGTCAATGCCGACCGCTTAATCAAACTGCCGCTAGACTTGCAGGCGGGACTACTGGATGGCAACCTGGAAGTCCAATTTCGGAATGGAGAGCAATCAACACTTCAGGGAACGGCTATTCTCAAAGATGTACAAGCGCAGATTCCCGAAGTGCCACAACCGTTTAACAATGTTAACGGAACGTTGCGATTTAAAGGATATGCGATCGCGCTGGAGAATGTCAGCGCTCTTTACGGTCAGGTTCCCGCAGTTGGCAATGGAGTTGTGGATACCCAGGAAAAAAATGGTGGGTACAACATTACAGCTCAAGTGAAATCGGTAGCGATCGCTACCGCCCTCAATACCCTCAAGGTACAATCGCCAGTCCCCGTAACCGGACAAGTCCGAGCCGGGGTGAAACTCACCGGGTCGCTCGAAAAGCCGATTCTATCAGGAACCGTTGCCACCCTTCAGCCAACCGAAAAGGTGCCCCTAATTGTAGATAAGGTAAACTTTCGCGGCATTAGCGGTCAATTTCAGCTGATCGATTCCCTCCTCACCATTACCAACATCCGTGGTTTGCCCAGCGTTGGCGGCAAACTGGCTGGCAATGGTCGCATTCAGATGGGCGACCAAGGCGGGTCGGTATTCGATATCGTCGGTCAAGACATTCCAGGGGATGCCGTTGCCCAAATTTACAACGCCAAGCCGACCAATATCCAAATCGGCACCGTGTCCGGCAAAGCACAACTTTTTGGCACCCCCGGCAACCTCCAGACCGTCGTGCAAGTTCAGGCACCCCAAGCCACCTACCCAGGCAGTGGAGAAGTCATCGTCACTCAGAATAAAACCTACTTCCGCAACACGACTCTGAGTGTTGGGGGAGGCACCGTCAACGTCAAAGGTCAGGTAGCAGAAGGTCGCTGGGAGGCGGCAGGCGTTGCCGATGATGTTCAACTGGCACGTCTGGCAGAACTCCCGCCACAGTTGCAGTCAGCCCTGGCAGATGGGATATTTTATCTAGCGGGAAGTGTCGATTCTTTCAAACCGGAAACCATTCGCGGCACCGCTCAGGCGAATGTCCGTGTTGCGGGTGGCACCGTCAAGGCATCAAAAATTGCGCTGAATGCAGGGCGCTGGCAAGCTTCCGGGCAAGCTTCTGGTGTCCAATTGAGACAGCTAGCACCGCAACTACCGCCGCAATTCCAAAATCAAACCGCAAATGGTTCTTTTAACTTATCCGGAAGTCTAGCTGCATTTAAACCCGAAACCATTAGCGGCACCGCATCGGTTCAACTGAATATTGGCGGTGGCAGCGTCAATGCCTCAAACGTCCGGCTTAACAACGGTCGCTGGCAAGCTTCTGGGCAAGCTTCTGGCGTCCAATTGGCAAAGGTGTTGCCCCAATTCCCAGGTCAGCTGAATAATGGTTCCTTCAACCTGTCAGGAAGTCTGACTGCTTTCACCCCCGAAACAATTAGCGGGACTGCACAAGGAAATTTTCAGGTTGGCGGTGGTAGTGTCAGTGCCACCAACGTGCAACTGGGGAACGGTCGCTGGCAAGCTTCTGGGCAAGCTTCTGGCCTCCAGTTGGCAAAGCTATTTCCCCAACTACCGCCGCAATTCCAAGGTCAGCTGAATAACGGTTCTTTTAAAGTCGCCGGGAGTCTGGAAAATGTTAGCCCCGAAACCATTAGCGGAGAAGCTTCTGGGCGGATTAATCTTGGCGGGGGCACGGTTACCGCCTCGAATGTCCAATTTAACAACGGTCGCTGGCAAGCGTCTGGTAAAGCGTCTGGGGTGCAACTGGCACGGGTGTTTCCCCAACTGCCACCGCAATTTCAAGGTCAGCTGAATAATAGTTCCTTTAATGTGTCGGGAAGTCTGGCGGCTTTTAGCCCGGAAACTCTTAGCGGCACGGCTTCTGGAAATCTGAACTTGGGCGGAGGCAGCGTCAGCGCCGCTAATGTAGAGTTTGGCAACGGTCGCTGGCAAGCTCGCGGACAAGCGTCTGAGGTTCAGTTGGCAAAGCTATTTCCCCAACTGCCACCGCAATTCTCAGGTCAGCTAAATAATGGTTCTTTTAATGTGTCGGGAAGTCTGGCGGCTTTTAGCCCGGAAACTCTTACCGGCACGGCTTCTGGAAATCTGAACTTGGGCGGAGGCAGTGTCAGCGCCACCAACGTGCAGTTTGGCAACGGTCGCTGGCAAGCGTCTGGCGAGGCGTCCAATGTCCAACTAGCTAGGGTGTTTCCGCAACTGCCACCGCAATTCTCAGGTCAGCTAAATAATGGTTCTTTTAATGTGTCGGGAAGTCTGGCGGCTTTTAGCCCGGAAACTCTTAGCGGCACGGCTTCTGGAAATCTGAACTTGGGCGGAGGCAGTGTCAGCGCCGCCAACGTACAGTTCGGCAACGGTCGCTGGCAAGCATCTGGCAAAGCGGATGGTGTCCAGTTGGCAAAAGTATTTCCCCAGCTGCCACCGCAATTCCAAGGTCGGCTGAATAATAGTTCCTTCAACCTGTCCGGCAGTTTGGCTGCCTTCACCCCGGCAACTCTTACCGGCACGATTTCTGGAAGTTTGAATGTGGGGGATGGCACCATCACCGCCTCAAATGTCCAACTCCAAAACGGGCGCTTTGAGGGTTCAATTATTGCCAACAATGTTGACCTGGAGCAGCTTGCAGCAGCGTTGCCAGATTCCGTGCCGGTTCCGGCGCTGCGAGGACGGGTAAGTGGCAGCGTTGATGCTTCTGGGTCGCTGACTGCTGTCAATCCGGCGGCTATCCGAGCAACCGGACAGTTGCGCGTCGAAGATTTTGCCGCCAATGACTTGGTGTTCGACCCCATTCTCACCGGGCAAATCAATTTAGTCCCCGGACAGAATAGTAGTGTTGAGCTGGCAGGCAATCAACAAGACCGGATTTCGCTGGTGTTGTCGCCTAGCTATCAACCCGTCTCTTTTTTAGTGAAGCGTGACGAGGTGATGGCACAAGGCAACCGAGAGGGCGATTTATTGGTGGTAAATGTGCAAAACGTTCCGCTGAAATTGTTGAAAGATTTAGCTCCCCGTAATGCTTTAGCAACCCTACCGCCAGCGATCGCATCCCAACCTATCGAAGGTAAACTTTCTGGAGATTTTATCCTAAATCTCGCCAATTTTAATCTTGCCGGAAATAATGTAGCGATCGCTCAACCCGTCCTTGGCAGCATTAAAGGCGATTCGCTGACAATCGGCAGTTTCCGCTATGCCGATGGTATCGCTACCGTTACTGAAGGAGAGTTCCGCCAAGGCGAAAGTCTATACGCACTCAAAGGTAGCGTCACTCAAACCTCCAGCGGTCCAGAACTGCAAGGTTCGCTGAAAGTGGCTCAAGGAAAAATCCAAAACGTCCTCCCCGTCCTGCAAATCTTTGATTTACAAGACCTCGCTAGAGGCGGACAACCCCAGTCTTATGCCAGCGCCGCCGATGTCCAACCCCAACCCGTCGGTCTACCAGGCGCTACCCTGCAAGCTCAACTGCGCCGCTTGTCGGAAATAGAAGCCATCCTTGCCGCCCAGAAAGCGGAACGGGAAGCTTCCCCCATCCCCGAACTCAAAGACCTCACCGGCAACTTCTCCGGCGAAATCAACGTAGCGGCTTCCCCTAGACAAGGCATCAACCTCAACTTTGACTTCGGCGGAACGAACTGGAAGTGGGGGAGAGACGACCAACCAAATCGCATTTACACCGCTGATAATGTCATTGTCAAGGGCAGCTTCCAAAACGGCGTCCTCACCCTTCTGCCCTTGCGAATTGAATCTGACGAAACCCTGCTCGCCTTCACTGGCACGCTTGGCGGAACAGAACAAAGCGGTCAGCTGCGCCTAAGAAATTTCCCAGTCGCCCCACTCCAACAGTTTGCCAATTTGCCCATCGATATCACCGGGAATCTCAATGGAACGGCAACCCTAGCAGGCAGCATCAACAATCCCCAAGCCATCGGCGAACTGACTCTCACCGATGGCACCCTGAACCAAACCGCCGTCCAAGCAGCGCGAGGCAGTTTCCGATACACCAATGCCCGTCTGACCTTCAGCAGCACCATCGCCACTGCCGAAGCCGGGGAGAATCCGCCCGATACTCAACCTGCAACAACTCCTAGTACCCCATCTCCAATCGCCAGTATCCCCTCGACGACTCAAATCACCGGCAGCATCCCCTTTTACCAGTTGCCCTTTCCCTCCGTCGCACCCGATAACAACCAACTCAGTCTGGATTTGAACGTTCAAAATGAGGGACTCTCCCTACTAAACCTGCTCTCGCGTTCCGCCGTCACCTGGGTGGATGGTACCGGACAGGTGCAACTCAACGTTCAGGGTACGGTGAATCCAAATACGGGTAAATTAAACCAGCTTGTCGCTAACGGTATTGCGACTGTTGACGATGCCACTATCAAAGCGCAGGCTTTGCCCGAACCGCTCACCAATGTCAACGGTAGGGTTTTATTTAACTTTGACCGCATCCAAGTAGAAAACTTCCGGGGTGACTTTAGCGGCGGTGAAGTGGTCGCCTCCGGAGCCATCCCCATCTCAGGCACGGGGCAAGGGACAGGCGAAAAACTCACGGTTAGCCTTGACAAGCTCGCTTTAAATTTGAAAGGGTTATACTCAGGCGGCGTTAACGGCAACGTGGAGATTACTGGCTCGGCTCTCAATCCCCAAATTGGTGGTGAAGTGCGACTTGCCGATGGTCGGGTGCTAATAGGAGAGACGGCAGGGGAAGGCGAAAGCGGGTCTTCTTCACCCGGTGGAGGTACCGCCACCCCATCATCCCCAACGTCTAACGAGCAACCCTTCACTCCTGCATTTAATAACCTGCAACTGACTTTAGGCAAAAGCGTCGAAATCAGCCGCCCACCGCTGCTGAGTTTTCAGGCGACTGGTGGCTTTACTCTCAATGGCACTTTGGATGAGCTTCAGCCAAAGGGCACGATTCGGCTAACCAGGGGTCAGGTGAATCTGTTTACCACTCAGTTCCGCTTGGCACGCGGCTACGAACACACGGCTCAGTTTACCCCCAATCAGGGACTTGACCCCGTTCTGGATATTCGGCTGGTCGCATCCGTTTCTGAAGTGACGCGCAGCCGGATTGCCGACATAAGCGCTACGGGTATTGTGAGTAGCGAAATTAGCGATGTTCCAGCTACCAATTTAGGGGCATTGCGAACGGTTCGCATCCAAGCCAGAGCCACAGGTTCGGCAAGTCAATTGGCAGATAATCTGGAGCTGACAAGTAATCCGCCTCGCAGTGAGAGCGAAATTGTCGCCCTTTTGGGTGGTGGTTTTGTGGAAACGCTGGGTCGGGGAGATACTACGTTAGGGCTGGCAAACTTGGCAGGTTCGGCGCTGTTGACACCTTTCCAAAATGTGGTGGGAGATGCGTTGGGATTGAGTGAATTTCGCTTGTTCCCCACGGTGGTTAGGGATGAAAAATCTCGCACTTCAACGCTAGGCTTGGCGGCAGAGGTTGGGGTTGCCATCACTCCCAAGCTTTCTGCCTCTGTATCGAAGATTTTGACGGCTGATGAGCCTCCTGAGTTTGGTGTCACTTATCGAGTCAATAATGAAATTCTGCTGCGAGGTGGCACCGATTTGTCTGGGGAAACGAGGGGAGTGGTGGAGTATGAAAAGCGCTTCTGAAAAAAAGAGTGAGGGCTGAGGGCTGAGGGCTGAGGGCTGAGGGCTGAGGGCTGAGGAGTGAGGAGTGAGGGCTGAGGGCTGAGGAGTGAGGGCTGAGGAGTGAGGGCTGAGGGCTGAGGGCTGAGGGCTGAGGAGTGAGGAGTGAGGAGTGAGGACTGAGGAGTGAGGAGTGAGGACTGAGGACGGGAGCATCTCGATGACAGCAAATATACGCCCACAGGCTAGAAGCCTGGGGCTAGAAGAACGAAGCCTGCCTTCGCAGGCTAATTATTAGCCTGCGAAGGCAGGCTTTGTTTGTTTAGCCGCGACTTTAGTCGTCGGACTCTCATTGGGATGCTCCCGTGAGGGCTGAGGAGTGAGGAGTGAGAAGTGAAAAGGGAAGTAGGGTCGAAAGTAAGCAGATTTTTATCTAGGGTGGTGTAGCGCACGTGATGACTACCGAGAGAATTGCCAACGACCTAGGTGTACTGCGTTGAGTGTTGCAATATATTCCTCCAAGTTAAAAGAAGACTTTGTTTCTCTTTGGGGGAGGGTTTCTTCAATGACAAGCGGCAAACCCAACATCGCCGCAGACGTATTAACTAGACAGTTGCCCAAATTCGTGGCATCGTAGCCACCTTCTAACAACAGCAGGTAATGCCCACCCACGAAGGCGATCGCTTCTGCGACCAAACGGGTTAGGTTGTAGTAAAGTTGGGCACTCAGGCACAAGCCTGCGCCAGGATCGTACAGGTAAAGATGATTGATATCATCAAAGTGTCCATCAAACCCCGCCGATACAATCACCATGTCGGGTTTAGCCTGGGCAATCAGAGCCGGTACGATAGTTTGGAACAGCGCCCAATACTCATCATCTGCTAGTTTAGCGGGTAGCGGCAGGTTGATAATGTTACCATTTGCGCCAATATCGTCAATGTTGCCGGTTTCCGGATAAAGCTCTGCACCGAATTGGTGGAGCGAGCAAAAAATGATGCGCGGGTCGTCCTGTACGATATCTTGGGTACCGTCTCCGTGATGCAAGTCCCAATCCAAGATTAAAACACGCTCTACGCCATCTTTTTTTAAGCAATATTTGGCTGCGATCGCTGCATTATTAAATAAGCAGAAACCACCCGCTTTTTCGCGTCCGGCGTGGTGTCCAGGCGGACGGTTTAAGCTCAGGGCGCTTTGAATCTGCCCGGACAAAATGCCTTTAATGGCGCTAATTCCTGCCCCAGCGGAAATCAAGGCGGTTTCGTAAGATCCTGGGCTTAAATAGGTAGACTCAGCCAAATACCCGCCAGCCGCACTGATTGCCCGGACTTGAGCAATGTATTCCGATGTGTGTACTGCCTGTAAATCCTCTTCCGTTGCCGGTTCTGGCTCTAGAAGGGTCATCTGCTGGATTAACTCAAAATCTCTTAGCGCTGCCATTGCTGCTGTCAGGCGACTGCTGGACTCCGGGTGTGGTACCGGACTAACGACTGGGTAAGGAAACTGAATTTGGTCTAACGTGTAAACTGGGTCAAGCAAATCTTGCCCCGCTACCCTGTGATATAGGTTATTTCCTTCGACCCTAATTTGACCGGGGTCGTGTATGGCAAATTCAGGAGTATAAATTAGGGCGATTGGCAACATCTTGGTCATTGGTTATTCGTGATTAGTCATTAGTCTTCAGCTAACGAATAATGACTCTTCATCCATTACCCATTTTCTCAAAAATGCACATTGAACCCCTTTCTCATCAGACTGTTAATGAAGCGATTAATCTAGTCCATACAGTTTTTCTCTACCAAATTTTCTCTGAACGAGCCAGTGCCTGTATTTCCCTTAAGCTTAAGGAAAAACAGTATAATTTCTCAAATTGCTTTCTGGCTGGTTGGGATGACCGAAGCCTGCTATTGGGTTGCCGTTGATGATGCTTCCCAAAAAGTAGTTGAAACAACTGGATTATACAGCAGCAAAGATGATAAAAATGAGGGATTATGGCTTGGCTGGACGTGTGTAGATACCGCATTTCGCGGTCAAGGAATTGGGAGGAAATTAGTTGATTTTGCTATTGAAAAGGCAGGCTCGGAAGGCAATAAATTTTTACGATTATACACCTCAAATCATCCCAACCAAGCCATCGCCCAGCTTCTCTACGATAAACGAGGATTTCGGATTATTGGTGAAGAACCGTTTAAGGGAAGTCGTCTCAAAAAAATCTACCGCGAGGTAGAGTTATAAGATTTTCTTACATTTTTAGTGAATAAAACTCTAATTTGTGTCGTAAGCTGCTAATACAAGGAGCAATTTATTGGGACTCAATAATAAGTATGATTAAGTTTATAAGAATTAATGAAGCCTCGCCCGGTTGAATCTTGGCGACTGTAGAGAAGGATTTTAAACCCACCCCTACATTTATATACCGGCAATTTCTAACTATCGAGGTATCTTTTCTTTCGCCATACATGCATCGCACTTCAAACCCATGCATAGGCGGCAACTACACCTGTTTCATACGGTTGTGCCCACTGCGATCGCTATCAGGGTAGAGATACATTGTTAATTAAGCAAGTACATAAAAGTTTATGCATGGGGAAATACCACTTCACCCATCGCCTAAACAGCTCGGTAGAGGAAAGCCGCCATGTTTCAACACTTCACAGACAAAGCCGTTAGGGTAATTATGCTATCTCAGGAAGAAGCACGTCGCCTGGGACACAACCTCGTGGGCACCGAGCAACTCCTTTTAGGATTAATTGCAGAAGGCACGGGTGTGGCGGCTAAAGTTCTGACCGACCAAGGCATCACCCTGCAATCATGCCGGATAGAAACCGAAAAAATTATTGGTCGGGGGTCTCGCTTTGTACCCTCTGAAATTCCCTTTACCCCTAAGGTGAAGCGGGTTTTCGAGCAAGCCTTTCTTGAGGCAAAGGCTTTCGGACATAACTATATTGGTCCGGAACACCTGCTGCTAGGGTTGATTCAAGAGGGGGAAGGAGTTGCCGCCAAAGTGCTGGCAAACCTGAACGCTGACCCGGCGAACATCCGTACCGCCGTGATTCGGAGGTTGGGAGAAGTCGCAGCCGTCTCCACTGGCAGTGGAGAAGATCGTTCGGCATCAGCACGTACTGACCGCAAAACCGCGACGTTAGATGAGTTTGGCACGAATCTGACCGCACTAGCAGCACAAGGCAAGCTCGATCCAGTCGTCGGTCGCACCAAAGAAATTGAACGCGCTATCCAGATTTTAGCTCGCCGCACCAAGAGTAACCCGGTTTTGATTGGAGAGCCAGGGGTTGGTAAAACGGCGATCGCTGAAGGTTTAGCTCAGCGTATTGTGAATAAAGACGTTCCTGGTTTCTTGGAAGATAAGCAGGTGATCGGTCTGGATATGGGTTCGCTGATCGCGGGTACCAAATTCCGGGGCGAATTTGAAGAACGCCTCAAGAAAATTGTGGAAGAAGTTCGGACATCGGGGAATATCATTCTGGTTGTTGACGAAGTGCATACGCTAGTTGGTGCGGGGTCAACTGAAGGTGGCATGGATGCCGCGAATATCCTCAAGCCAGCATTGGCGCGAGGCGAGTTGCAGTGCATGGGAATGACAACTCTGGATGAATACCGCCAGCACATTGAACGAGATGCCGCCTTAGAACGTCGCTTCCAGCCGATTATGGTAGGCGCACCCAGCGTGAGTGAAACCATTGAGATTTTATTTGGTCTGCGCGATCGCTACGAGCAGCACCATAAAGTTAAAATCTCTGATATTGCTCTGGTTGCAGCCGCTCAGCTTAGCGATCGCTACATCTCAGATCGTTTCTTGCCAGATAAGGCAATTGACCTGATTGATGAAGCGGGTTCTCGCGTCCATCTGAGAAACAGCAAGTCTTCTGGTACTGGGCAACTGAAGCGCGAACTGCGTCAAGTGACCAAAGAGAAAGAAGAAGTTGTGAAGGCTCAAGACTTTGATAAAGCGGGACATCTGCGCGATCGCGAGTTGGAACTTGAGGCACAATTGAAAGCGATCGCTGACAACAAAAAGGCAGAAGTTATTAACGCCGAAAACTCCCCAGTTGTTGGCGAAGAAGATATCGCTCAAATCGTTGCTTCCTGGACTGGAGTTCCTGTCAGCAAACTCACCGAATCCGAATCGGAGTTACTGCTGCACTTAGAAGATACCTTGCACCAGCGTCTCATCGGTCAAGAGGAAGCCGTCACCGCCGCCTCTAAGGCCATTCGCCGCGCCCGCGTCGGTCTAAAAGACCCCAACCGTCCCATCGCCAGCTTTATCTTCTCAGGTCCAACCGGAGTGGGCAAGACGGAACTTGCGAAGTCGTTGGCTGCTTACTTCTTCGGTTCCGAAGAAGCCATGATTCGACTGGATATGTCGGAATTCATGGAAAGCCACACGGTTTCCAAGCTGATTGGTTCGCCTCCCGGATACGTGGGATACAACGAAGGCGGTCAGTTGACCGAAGCGGTGCGTCGCAAGCCTTACACGGTGGTACTGTTCGACGAAATCGAAAAAGCTCACCCCGATGTGTTCAATATGCTGCTGCAACTCTTGGATGACGGTCGCCTGACCGATGCTCAAGGTCGCACAGTAGACTTCAAGAACACCTTGATCGTCATGACCTCCAACATCGGTTCTAAAGTCATTGAGAAAGGCGGCGGCGGTCTAGGCTTCGAGGTATCCGACAATCAAGCTGAGGCTCAGTACAACCATGTTCGCGCTTTGGTGAATGAAGAACTCAAGCAATACTTCCGTCCTGAGTTTCTCAATCGTCTCGACGAGATCATTGTCTTCCGTCAGTTGACGAAGGACGAAGTGAAGCAAATTTCTGTTATCATGCTGCGCGAAATCTCCGAACGCTTGACCGAACAGGGAATTATTCTGGAAGTCAGCGATCGCTTCAAAGAGCGTGTCGTAACTGAAGGCTACAGTCCTGCTTACGGTGCAAGACCGTTGCGCCGTGCCATCATGCGACTCTTAGAAGACAACTTGGCTGAAGCCATGCTATCTGGCACTATTCAAGATGGAGACACTGCCATCATTGATGTTGACGATGACGGTCAGATTCGGGTAGTCAAATCCGAACAGCGAGAGTTACTTCCTGTAGCCTAAAGGGCATGAGTTACGCAATTCATTAGCTAAGATTTAGCATTTTCATTCCCTGGCAGAAATGTCAGGGGATTTTTTTCTTCAGTCAGGGGTTTAAACTCCTGGCTAATAGCTCAAGTCCACTTAAGTGGACTAATAACTGCTTTCCAGTCCACTTAAGTGGACTAATAACTGCTTTCCAGTCCACTTAAGTGGACTTTAGCTATTAGACCGGAACTTAAGTTCCGGGCGGTTTTTTGAAAATGGTGCAAGATGTAAAGTTAAATTATTTTTCATCAAAAAAAACGGCTGGCGAAATATGGAAAAAATTAGCCAATTTTTGAATATGTTCTACCGTTAGCTGACGCTTACCGTTCAGCACTGCCGAAACGATGGACTCCGTTTTAAAAATAGGAACCAGGTCTTTCTGTCGGAGATTCAACTCAACCATGAGCGCTTTAATTAGCTCTACGCCCTGAAGAGTAGGTAGAGGATGGTGAAGTTCTTCGTAATCGTGGACTAAACTACCTAACACATTGAGATAGTCCTGCTCGTCTGCTGTCAGAGTACCGCGATCTATCAAAGAATCTATCACCTGTTGCGTAGCAATAAAATCCTCTTCTGTAGCGATGGGACGCGGAGGAAAAGCCTTGAGTAGTGACATATACTCGCTAGTGCTACGTGTACCAGAGGTCGTTTTTCCAGTCTTCTGTGTCGTATTCTGCATAGGTCAGGACATTGCGAATAAAAATTTTTTTGTACTTATAATCTACCAAAGCAATCAGGCGATAGTTATTACCACAGATGTTAAAAACGGTCAGATTTTTAACTTGATCGGCTGAAGGTAATATTACTCTAAGGTCTACAAAATTTTCCCACTGAGCCTCTTTTGTGTGGTCGTACCACAACTGAAGGCTCGTTTGAGAATTGGGGTGTTTTCCCCAAAAATCTTTGAGTCTTTTGTAGGTGATAATGTGCATGAGAGCCTTTTTACAGGCTTACTATAAGCAATTTGCGAAGTTAATGTCAAACAAACTGGTGAGAGCGATCGCATTCCCATTTATGCACAGATGTGAATTCATGCCAAAATTATATTTAGTGTTTCAGGCGATCGCGTTCTGGGAAATCTCAGCAAAAAGGAATTTATATGGTTTCTGATTCAATTTTCTATACCTACATGGATAGCCCTCTGGGACGTATCTTAATCGCGCAAAACTCAGTTGGGCTAGTGGCGATAGACTTTCAAGAAGGGCTGGCTGCAAAGTCTCCAGAAACTGCTTGGCATTTCCAAAAGAAGCTAAACGGTAACGCCGTCGATCAACTTCAGGCATATTTTAATGGCGAATTGCATCAATTCACGCTATCGCTTGCCCCCATAGGTACACTGTTTCAACAGCAAGTTTGGACAGCACTCCAGTCGATTCCTTACGGTCAAACGATATCTTATGGAGAACTGGCGAAAAAAATAGGATTGCCAACAGCAGCGCGTGCTGTTGGAGCAGCCAACGGGAAAAATCCTCTATGTATTATTGTGCCTTGTCACCGTGTTATCGGCAGCAACGGCACACTTACAGGTTTTAGAGGTGGAGTCCGTCTTAAAGAAGGTTTACTGGAACTTGAGCACAGACATAGTGCAAAACCTAGTCTGCAATTGACAATAGCTTTGAGCAACAGTTAAAGGCGCAATCGCCAGAATTGTTCTGTTTCTGGAAGACATTTTTTGATGCTACCTTTAATGATGCGATCGCCAATGCGAACCAGCATAACTACTTATGACAGGTAGGTTGCTTTGAAACTAGATAATATGGCGAACTTATTTGGAATTAGAACTTATTTTGTAGAATTTGCCAAGCTTGCATCAGTAGGTAAAGGGGCTATTGTTTCTAGCCTACAATTAGGTTATGCCTAGATTAGACATCATCCATGACGCTATAAAAAATGCGCTGATAAAGGATGGCTGGACAATTACAGACGATCCCTATGTCATTCAGTATCGAAGAACAACGTTATACGCCGATCTAGGTGCTGAACGTCCGATCGCAGCTGAACGGGATAGGCAAAAGCTTGTCGTTGAAGTGAAAAGCTTTCTTGGTGCATCAAAAATACAAGACTTAAAAGAAACTCTCGGTCAGTACGATATTTACCGTTATCTTCTGGAGGAAACAGCACCAGACCGTAAACTTTATGTTGCTGTCAGTACAGTCGCTCATAACACCTTTTTCAAGCAAGATGTAATTCAACTCATTCTTAGTAGACATCAGCTTCCACTCATTGTCGTAAATATAGAGACAGAGGAAATTACGCAATGGATAAATTAACTGAGTATCCCAAGCTGATTAAACAGATATTGTTTGAGTATGTAGAATTGTGCAACCGCAGTCCCGATAGAGAAATCGAGACATTCTTGATTGTGGATGAACCAAAGGGACATTATATCTGGATGAACCTTGGTTGGCAGAACGGCGATCGCATTGCTGGCATGACCGTCTATGTTCGTATTCGTGATGGTAAGTTTTGGATCGAAGAAGATTGGACTGAAGATGGCATTGCTACTGACCTAGTTCGTGCAGGTGTCCCCAAAGAAGATATTGTGTTAGCATTCCACGAGCCTAAGATGCGACAGTATACAGACTTTGCAGTTGCATCATAGCGGTGCAGGCTAATACATTGATGGAGCCGGAGGAGCGATATTGGTGGGGTTGCAAAGGCGATGCGCTAAGGCGTGTTTATTTGGGAAAAATGCTCAGTTTTGTGTTCATTTGATGCTCAGTAATTGTGGTTTATGTTCATGCTTGCGCTCGAAGCATTCTAGTATAAGCTTTTAGCAAATTACTCCCGCCCAACAAAGTATAAATTTGGTATAACTAAAGTGTGTCAACTACTTGAGGAGTCAGCCCTTGAAAACCGCTATTTCTCTTACTGACCCAATTTTTGAAGAAGCTGAGGCACTTGCTCAACAGTTGGGTATGTCTCGGAGTGAACTCTACACGAAAGCATTGAAAGCATATTTGAAGCGATATAACCGAGAGCGAATGTTATCGCAACTAAACGAGGTTTACTCTCAAGAGTCATCAGAATTAGACCCAGTAATGGTAAAAATGCAGTTTATGTCTCTACCGCATGAGGATTGGTAGTGTATCGCGGAGAGATTTAATGGGCAAATTTACCTGACCCAATGGGTTCAGAACCTGGCTATCGTAGACCAGTCCTAATTATTCAGGATGATACATTCACCCAAAGTCGTCTTAGGACGGTAATAGTTGTTATTATCACTTCCAATATAAAACTTGCGATCGCACCGGGCAATGTTTTATTATCCCGTGATACCACGGGTTTATCCAGAGATTCTGTTGCAAATGTCTCCCAGATATTCACTGTGGACAAAGCATTTTTGACTGAGCGTATTGGTTCATTACCAGTGAGTTTGCAAGAAGAGGTAGATGAAGGTTTACGAGCAGTTCTATACCTTTGATGATTAAGGTTCTTCAACTACGACCTGAATCGCTCAAGTGCGAATCAGGATATCATCGACGACAGGACTAGCGATCGCACAGGGAATTTTTATCCGCAGAAACCAGTTAGATAGCAGTGAGCCTGAAGCAGAAATGAGCGATTCTGCTTCGCCGGGGAGGAAGCGATCGCAATCTTGAATATTCCGCAGACCACGCTAGTTTAAGAATATCGTGTTGGGGAGGAAGCGATCGCTACTTGCACTATCAGAATTTCCCTTGCTTAAAAGTGACCGACGAGCAATTTCTTCAATTGTCATGGCAAATCCTGAATGTCATCTATCCGAAGTTAAGATGTCAGAAGGTAATTTGTAGGACAATACCACAAGGGGTTTTGGCTGGAAGTGGCTTTGAAGCATAATGCTTGTCAAACATCTGTTTCCTCGCTATAGTGTAGATACTCTGTATATACCTAATTATAGGAAAGCTGAGTATAGAGATCGGTTTCGCTAGATGGAGATTCAGACTATGGCTGCAACTGTTGCAAAGTGGGGAAACAGTCTTGCTGTTCGGATTCCACAGAATTTAGCCAAGGAAATCCATTTAGCTGAAGGGGCTGAGATAGATATTAGTGTGGTAGATGGAACTCTAGTAATTAAGCCCAGAAGTCGAAAGCGTTACTCGCTTGATGAGCTTATTAAGGGAATCACACCGGAGAATCTTCACGCTGAAATTGATAGTGGAATAGCTGTAGGAAATGAAGTTTGGTAGTACAAGCAAATTTGTATATTCCCAGCCGAGGACATATCGTTTACTTGGACTACGATCCGACAAAGGGGCACGAACAGAGGGGTCATAGACCAGCTTTTGTAATCTCGCCTCTTGCTTATAACCAGAAAAGCTCCCTGGCTTTGTTCATGCCTATCACAAAACAACAAAAAGGGTATCCTTTTGAAGTTCTCTTGCCATCTGGATTGAAGATTCAGGGGGTTATTCTTGCAGACCAGATCAAGTGTTTAGACTGGAAAGCTCGTGGTGTTCAATTTGTCGAGTCCGTGCCAGAAAGTGTGATTGAGGAAGTACAAGCAAAAATTGAGCCACTGTTGCTGTAACAAGCATTCAATAGAAGGGTTGGAGACAAGTAAAAAGCACCGTGTATGCTCAAAACTCTTGATTCATGCTGCTGACAAAGTTACAACAATGGTTGGTTCACCTCAATTCAGAATTCCTTGTTACCTAGATATTACCAATGAGCAATTTATGCAAATGGTTAAGGAAAATTCCGAATTGAGGATGGAATCAAACTACTCAGGGAGAATCAAGTGTCATGGCACCTACACAGTAGCGATCGCTTAGGCTGGTTAATCGCTCCGAGAACTCGACAAGTTAAAATCTATCGCCCCAGTCAGATTTTAGATTCAATTATTTAATCAAACAAACCTTCTATCTTTTGACGAAAGGCAATTAAGGCATGATTGATCGAGAACTCCTTCAGGTCTTCTAGCAATTGGTCTGATATCTCTTTTGTCACAATGGTTTTGACTTCAATGTTGGTGTTATAGCCAGCGATATCTCCCATGCGTCTACCGTGACTACCAGCGCCCTTGGCTGGAATAATCGTGTAGCCAGAAGCACCCAATGTGCTGAGTAACTTAACTAGGCGATCTTGCAATACCGTTTCGCAAATGATCGTGACGAGATAGCCCTGGCTGTGAGAAGTGGTCATAAAAATTTTAGGAACTGTTGTTTACTCATTATTCCACGGCGCAGTTGCAGGCTGGGGGAAGGCACCTAACAATCTGCTTAAGGATAGAGAAGCACAAAGCTACGATTGAAGTGATTAGAAGATGTTTAAGAAGCTAGTTTTCTAGTAAAAAAGATAGACTCATATCTTGCACCTGGCGGTTTCAACCGCTCAGCGACAGCGGGCACACAAACGAAACCTGACGAGAGCAGGTTACAAAACCCTTAATTTTCGGGTAATCCGCGCTGGCGGACTTAGACAGATCGACCTCTCCCCCAGCCCCTCCCCGATGCGGAGAGGGGAGGAAGACTCTGGTTCCCCCAACCCTTGTAGGGAAGGGGGCTAGGGGGTTAGGTCTAGGCGTACCGCACTCAAGTAAGAACCGCTATAGCTCCAAAATTCTATTCTGAGGGCTTGGTGCAAGATAGATTAAGAGGGATAGAAGGCATTCCAGGCTGACGGATGAGTGGCGCTGCATTCAAGAGGAAGCTGTATGGACGCAGACATTAAAACAGAAGACGCAACTAAAGCAACTAGCGATCGCTCTAGCAATATTCCAGAAATGGGGGGCGGTTTGCCCGTCGTGCAATATTGGGCAGAACATACGCTGTCACCGTCAGGGCCAAAACTGTGGCAAACGTTGTTGCATAAAAGTGCTTGCTTGTCCTGTGCTTGGGGAACGGGGGGACAAAAGGGCGGCTTCGCAAACGAATTGGGCGAAACGATGCAACGCTGCGCCAAAAGCGTAGAGGCAATTTCCGCCGAACTGCAACCACCTGTCTCAAACCATTTCTTCGAGCGCCACAGTATCGCCGAACTCCAGCAGTTGACTTCCTTAGAAGCGGATCGCCTCGGTCGTCTCAGTTTTCCCGTCATTCTGCGCGAGGGCAAATCTCATTACGAGCGGATTTCCTGGGATGAGATTTACGAGATTGGCGAAGCTGGCTTTCGCAAGTCGCCGGAGCGAGTCGCCTCCTATAGTTCCGGGCGCTCGTCGAATGAAGCGGCTTATCTGCTGCAACTGATGATGCGATTGCTGGGGTCGAATAATTTGGCAGATTGCTCGGATTTGTGCCACGTTCCCTCGACGGTGGGACTGAAGAAAATGTTTGGCTCTGGCACCTCAATGGTCAGTCTGGATAGCTTGAAAAAGGCAGACTGCGTGGTGTTGATTGGGTCGAATGCGCCTGCTAACCATCCGCGCTTGATGAATGAACTGATTGAGTTGCGCGATAGCGGTGGCAAAGTTATTGTCGTTAATCCAGTAATTGAAGTGGGGTTGGTCAAGTTTGCTTCCCCAGCGTTTCCCCTCAAGTCGCTATTTTCTGGCTCGGAGATTTCCTCACTTTATCTGCAACCGATTCCCGGTAGCGATGTGGCGCTATTTATCGGCATCCAAAAAGCGCTAATTGAACGCAACTTAATTCAAACAGATTATCTTTGCGCTCACGCTGAGGGTTGGGAAGCAGTTGTCGATTATGCTAACTCTATTTCCTGGAATGCGATCGCCCAAACTTGCGGTGTTTCCCAACAGGAAATCGAAGTCGCCGCAGAAATAATCGCCGCTTCCAAAGGTGTTGTATTCGCCTGGGCGATGGGTGCAACCCAGCACGACAACGGAGTCGATAACATCTATGCGATCGCCAACACGGCTCTGCTGACAGGCAATGCGGGCAAAGAGGGTGGCGGTACGATGCCCATCCGGGGACACTCCAACGTCCAGGGTTTTGGCTCGATGGGTGTGACAGTCCAACTCAAAAAAGAGATTCAAGAAGCGCTAGAGAAATTGCTGGGGCGATCGCTCAACCGCAACCCTGGATATCGCGCCCGCGACTTAATTGATGCGGCTGATGCAGGCAAAGTAGATACGTTGATTTGCCTGGGTGGTAATCTGTATGCGGCGAACCCTGACTTGATGCAGGCAAAGCGTGCTTTAGGCAATATTGAAACGATTATTTACCTTGCTACTAAACCGAATCTAGGACACTTTCACGGATTAGCCAATAAAAATACCATCATCATTCCCGTATTTAATCGCTTTGAAAATCCGCACCAAACTACGACGGAATCGGGCAACAACTTTGTGCGGCTGAATGATGTTGGTAAAACCCATCTTAAGGATGCGGATTTGATTTCGGAGGTGGAATTTCTCACGGAATTAGCGCATCGGATTCTTGGCAGCGATCCGGTGGATTGGCGCAAACTTCAAGATACCAAATATGTCCGCCAACTAATTGGCAAAACGATTCCTGGCTTTGAGCAGATGGCGACAATTGATGAAACCAAGGAAGAGTTTACGATCGCCGGACGCATTTTCAAGTCACCCAAATTTGCTACACCGTCCGGTAAAGCTAATATGTTTGTTACGCCATTACCAGAATTGCATTTACCGGAGGCAAAAGAGTTTGGAGTGCCAGAATCTACCCCTAGCATTATATTAGCATTGATGACGGGACGCAGCTACTCGCAACACAATACGGTAGTTTACAAACCAGGCGACAAATATCGGGGAATGCCGCACCGCAACTGTATTTTAATGAATCCATCCGATGCAAAATAAGTAGGATGGCAAGAGCATCAGCGAGTGACGGTGCAGGGTGATGCAGGTAAGTTAGAGAATGTTGAAATTATCTTTGGTGCTGTGCGTCAGGGAGCAGCGATGATGTTTTATCCCGAAGTTAACGTCATCTTTAAAGCCCGGATAGATAAGCAGTCTGGGATACCTGCGTTTAAGCGAGTTCCGGTTGTAGTTTACGCCTGATAGCAGGAGAGCGATCGCTAATGCGAATCAGCATATCATCGACAGCATTGGATAATAGGAAGATGTAGACGACTTCCAGCGCGATCGCTAAAGGATTTTCAACGGCATGGTGATACTCGCTATCATTATGAATAATTGTTGAGGAAACATCACTTGAATTGGGAAAACAAACGAAATGGGATTAACATACCGCATTAAGGTGGGTTCGTAGGATAAACAGTATCAATATGGAGCCAACTCCAGACCAACTTAGGGAATTATATTTAATTGCACGTGAGTTAACCGCACAATTGAGATGTTATATTCGGTTAGTTGATTTGCTACCCAATGGAGAGTTATGTATTGTAATTCAGCCTAGAGACTTCCCAAGCCAACGGATGATTATTTACATCGAGCCTAATGGAGACAGAAGATATGTCTGAGAGCTTGAAAAAGCAATTGCAGCAGCTAAGTAATGAGGAGTTACTCGATTTTGCCCTAGAACACTTAGGGCAGGAGCATGAGTCTGTGCGGCAGTCAGCTTTGCAAGAACATTTTATCAGAGTCAAAGATGCAGCAAGTACAGTTATAGCGCCACCTGGAGATGTTCGATATTTAAGGTTAAAGCTATCTCAACTAACACAACACACTACCTAACCAATAGAAGCAATCTTCCGCCTAAACATGACCCCTCAAGAACTGAGAGTCTGTATTTTGGGCTATTGAGAGGATGATGATAAAGATGGAAAATAATCTGCGATCGCAATATGACTTAAAAAGCCTAAGAGTCAGAAAGTTAGGTTCCCAAAGAAAGAGTTTTGGGGGGACAATCGTTCGCTTAGAACCTGATGTCGCAGAAATGTTTCCCAATGCCGATGCAGTTAATGAAGCTCTACGATTTCTGATGAGAGTTATGCAGGAAAAACAGCCTCCTGCTGCTATAATAGATCCTAAAAATGCGTTGGAGCAGACTGACAAAAGCCTTTAGTAGGAATGAGCGCGATCGCTTGCGAATCAGCATATTATCATCTGCTGATACTGCATTAGGTTTTTCATGGAGTTTGATGTCTGTTTCTACCGTTCGCAGCTACAGTTTGAGGTCAGTTCCAAAGCGGTAGTTTCTGACGCTTAACTAGCGTGGAGATGCAGAGCAAGAAAGTGTTTTGGTACTAACCTAATGGGTGACATTAAAGCGATCGCATATTGAGAGTTTCTTGATTTGCAAGTTGAACAAACGCGATCCACACTGAAATTATGACTCATCTCGGAGTGAAATCGGATGCCAGATTTGCTTGACAGAATTACAGTTAATCCGAAGCAGTGTGGTGGTCGTCCCTGTATTCGGGGTATGAGAATTCGAGTATCAGATGTGCTGGACTTGTTAGCGGCGGGTTTGAGTGCCGAACAAATCTTGGAGGAAATGCCTGACCTTGAAATGGAGGATCTGAAGGCAGCACTCACCTACGCGGCGCGTAAACTCGATCATCCAGTTCTGGTGGCATGACGATTTGGGTAGATGCACAACTGTCGCCAGCGATCGCACCCTGGATCGCGAATACATTTGGGGTGACAGCAGTCGCCTTGCGCGATATTGGTCTGAGAGATGCTGAAGATTATGAGATTTTCGAGGCAGCGAAAGCGCAAGGAGCGATCGTTATAACAAAGGACAGAGATTTTGTTGATTTAGTCGATCGTTTTGGTTCGCCGCCACAAATTATCTGGTTGACGTGTGGCAATACATCAAATGCGCGGTTGCGAGAGATTTTGAGTGCAACATTGCCGGAAGCTTTAGAGCTTTTGCGAACAGGCGAGATGTTAGTGGAGATTAGCGGGGATTAGTCCATCAACCGAAGGACTGGCGATCGCACCTTTGAAGCTCTTACAACCCCTCTTCGGGTAATGTGACTGGTGCAAGATGTCAGTTCAAAGGCTTACGAGTAAGCTTTAGCTTGACATAGCTTCTCGCTCTCGAAATTTATTTCCTCCTCTCCTTGCGTCAGCGCCATTCATCCTAAGTCCGGCAAGTGGAGGCATTAGGCTGCGTTCGGTTATCGGTAAGGACGGTATATTGAAGTTATTTGTTAATGTTTAGGGTTCAGATTGTCTGCCATCTTCTGTGATGCCGAAATTTGATGACCAACTAGAAACTATTTATGCCAGCGATCGCACATATTGGCGGGAATGGTTGGAAAAAAACCATCGCACCTCGCCCGGTATATGGTTGATTTACTACAAAGTCAAAAGCGGTAAACCGAGCGTTCGATACAACGAAGCCGTCAAAGAAGCCTTATGCTTTGGCTGGATTGACAGTAAAGTCAAATCCTTGGACGAAGAGCGTTATATGCAAATCTTTACGCCTCGAAAACTAAAAAGCGTATGGTCAAAATTGAATAAACAATATATTGAAGAAATCATCGAACAAGGATTGATGACTGAAGTAGGTTTTAAAAAGATTGATGCTGCGAAACAAGACGGCTCGTGGACTGCGTTAGACGAGATCGAAGCATTGACTATTCCGATGGATTTAAAGCAAGCCTTGGAAGCAAACGAAGCAGCAAACCGGAATTTTGAGACGTTTAGTAATTCATTAAAGAAGAATATTTTGTTTTGGATTAATAGTGCAAAACGTCCAGAGACGAGGTTGAAGAGAATTGAGCAAACTATAAGTTCAGCAGCGCAGAACAGAAATCCATTGATACGATAACGAGACTTGTTTTTTGCACAACCGCAGCCTAATCTACTCGCTCCACAGGTGGATGTCAAACTCGCGCTTGGGCATCGACGACAGAAGTGGCGATCGCATTGGGCGGAGAAATCTTCATCCTCATCTCTCCGGCGATCGCAAAGGGATTTTTGAAACTTCTGGGTCACTTTCACCCGCGAAACCAACGGCGATCGCTAAAGTAAGAATTACAGCTCTCGCTATCTATGGCAAAGTTCGGGATGATAGGGTGCTAGGCAACATTGGCAGGAAGTCACTATGAAAACACGCGCAGCGATCGCTCTTGATGCTGGCAAGCCCTTAGAAATTGAAGAAATTGACCTGGAAGGACCAAAAGCCGGAGAGGTTATGGTTCGGATTGTTGCCACAGGCGTTTGCCACACGGATGCATTTACGCTGTCTGGTAAAGATCCGGAGGGCATTTTCCCAACTATTTTGGGGCATGAAGGCGGCGGTATTGTCGAGGAAGTGGGTGCTGGCGTCACCAGCGTGCAACCGGGCGATCACGTAATTCCGCTGTACACGCCAGAGTGCGGGCAATGCAAGTTTTGTCTATCTGGAAAAACCAATCTGTGTCAGGCAATTCGCGTCACGCAAGGCAAAGGATTGATGCCCGATGGAACCAGCCGATTTAGCAAAAACGGTGAAACTATCTATCACTACATGGGCACCAGTACGTTCAGCGAATACACTGTATTGCCCGAAATTGCGATCGCTAAAATCAACAAAAATGCGCCGTTAGAAAAAGTCTGTCTGTTAGGATGTGGCGTTACCACAGGCATTGGTGCTGTATTGAACACGGCAAAAGTGGAACCAGGCTCAACGGTTGCAGTGTTTGGTTTAGGGGGAATTGGGTTAAGCGTCGTTCAGGGAGCCGTAATGGCTCAAGCAGGGCGGATTATTGGCATAGATATCAATCCCAGCAAGTTTGAACTGGCAATGCAGTTAGGCGCAACGGAATGCATCAATCCCAAAGACTACAACCAGCCAATTCAGCAAGTGATTGTCGAACTCACGGATGGCGGTGCTGATTATACATTTGAGTGCATCGGCAATGTCAATTTGATGCGGGCTGCCCTTGAAGCTTGCCATAAAGGTTGGGGAGAATCAACGATTATTGGGGTTGCGGGTGCAGGAGAAGAAATTAGCACTCGTCCATTCCAACTGGTTACGGGGCGCGTGTGGCGGGGTTCTGCCTTTGGAGGAGTCAAAGGGCGATCGCAACTCCCCGGCTATGTAGAAAGGTATCTCGCAGGCGAAATTCAGATCGATCCGTTCATTACTCAGACGATGCCATTAGAGGAAATTAACACGGCGTTTGATCTAATGCACGCGGGTAAGAGTATTCGTTCTGTCATTCTCTACTAGAGACTTAGTTTATCAGTCATGAACCAACCCGTCCCTACAAACCTCACCTTAGTCAGCCGCAACCGGAGTTTTGGTGGCTGGCAATCTGTCTACCGGCATCACTCTGCCGTACTTGAGAGCGAGATGAATTTTGGCGTATATCTTCCTCCCCAGGCTGAAACGCAATCTTGCCCGGTACTCTATTGGTTGAGTGGATTAACCTGCACAGAACAAAATTTCATCAGTAAAGCAGGTTCGCAGCAATTTGCGGCTCAGTACGGTGTAATTGTGGTTGCTCCCGATACCAGTCCGCGCGGCTGTAATGTCCCTGGAGAGGAAGATAGTTGGGACTTGGGAACAGGTGCGGGATTCTATGTCAATGCCACGCAAATGCCTTGGGCAAAGCATTATCGGATGTATGATTATGTAGTTTCAGAATTACCGGAAGCGATCGCTGCTAACTTCCCTGTAATGGCAATTCGGGGTATTTTCGGACATTCAATGGGCGGATATGGTGCCTTAGCGATCGCCCTGAAAAATCCCGGAATGTTTAAAAGTGTCTCCGCCTTTTCTCCAATTGTTACCCCAAGCCTTGTCCCTTGGGGACAAAAAGCATTTCAGAATTATTTGGGCGACAATAAATCTGACTGGCTAGCTTACGATCCGATGCATTTAATTAAATCTGCTCAAGAAAGATTGCCCATTTTGATCGATCAGGGAGATGCAGATCAATTTCTAGGCGAACAATTGCAACCCGACATTTTTGCCCAAGCTTGTGCAGAGGTAAATCATCCCCTCACTCTCCGCAAACAACCCGGTTACGATCACAGTTACTATTTCATTGCCTCATTTATCCGCGATCATTTCGCTCACCACGCGGCTACTTTGGCTCAACCAGGCTGATGCCGATGCATTAGCGACTGACCCAGTGTTGTCTTTAGCTGCGCCTGAAAATCGAGATTTAGGAGTGGTTATGGCTCTGCGGAAACCCAATACGGTTCAGTTAGCGCCAAAAATCTTTTAGCCCAGTAGCTCAGTAGGTTGGGTTGAGCAACGAAACCCAACATTTTTAGGATTTGGTTGGGTTGAGGAACGAAACCCAACCTACAATTTTCCTTAACTGCGGCTGAAAATCGAGATTTAGGAATGGTTAAGGCTCTGGGGAAACCTCCTCAACGATTTGAGTTGACCCCTTATTTGGGTTTATTGCCTGCTTTTACGTGACATTTATGCTTATATTTTTAACTTGTTCAGGGACGTGAGATCCTAGCTCAGTAGCAACGAAACCCAACCAAATCCTAAAAATGTTGGGTTTCGTTCCTCAACCCAACCTACAATTTTCCTTAACTGCGGCTGAAAATCGAGATTTAGGAATGGTTAAGGCTCTGGGGAAACCTCCTCAACGATTTGAGTTGACCCCTTATTTGGGTTTATTGCCTGCTTTTACGTGACATTTATGCTTATGTTTTTAACTTGTTCAGGGACGTGAGATCCTAGAGAAAGTGAATATGGTCAATAGAGTCTCACAGAATGGAACAGAATCGTAAGCCAACGGTTGTAATCACGGGTGCCTCCTCAGGGGTTGGTTTGTACGGTGCAAAAGCGCTTGCCAAAAGGGGATGGCACGTAGTCATGGCTTGTCGGGATTTGGAGAAGGGGCAAAAAGCTGCCGAAATGGTGGAAATCCCCCAAGACAGCTACACCCTCATGCAAATTGACCTAGCCTCTTTAGAGAGCGTTCGCCAGTTTGTGAATAACTTCAGAGCCAGCGGCAAGTCCCTGGACGCTTTGGTGTGCAACGCCGCAGTTTATCTACCTTTATTAAAAGAACCAATGCGGAGCGCCGAAGGTTATGAACTGAGCGTCGCGACGAATCACTTGGGTCATTTCCTCTTGTGCAACCTGATGTTGGAGGATCTGAAAAAGTCCTCTTATCCAGATCGCAGACTCGTGATTTTGGGAACCGTGACAGCCAATCCGAAGGAGTTGGGTGGTAAGATTCCGATTCCAGCGCCTCCAGATTTAGGCAATCTCCAAGGCTTTGAAGCTGGTTTCAAAGAGCCAATTTCGATGATTAACGGCAAGAAGTTTAAACCCGGCAAAGCGTACAAAGATAGCAAACTTTGCAATGTTTTGACCATGCGGGAACTGCATCGGCGCTATCATTCTGCAACAGGCATCACCTTCAACTCTCTCTATCCCGGATGCGTTGCAGATACACCTCTGTTCCGCAACCACTATCCTCTGTTTCGGAAAATCTTCCCGCTGTTCCAAAAGAACATTACCGGGGGATACGTGTCTCAAGAGCTAGCAGGGGAAAGGGTTGGCGCGATCGTTGCCGATCCTGAATACAAGGAATCTGGGATGTATTGGAGTTGGGGAAATCGCCAGAAACCCGGTCGTCAGTCTTTTGTGCAAGAGGTTTCTGACGAAGCTAGCGATGATAACAAAGCTCAAAAGCTGTGGGATTTGAGCGCCAAGTTAGTTGGAGTCGCGTAACGTAGGCTGGGTGTTACCATCCGTACAAACTTGTCTTCACGATTGAATTGATCTATAGAGTGTCGAGTGCTTGATTGTCATTCTTTCGGTGGGTATTTTACCCGACACAGGAAATAGCCTCAAAGTTATTCGCTTTGAGGCTATTCTCATCCAAACCGTTAATTGAAGTAGGACGATCGCGGCTTTTTTATCGCTAGTTACTGACCAGAAGCCTCCGGACTATCGGCAGCAGGGTTTTGTTGACTGCTGGATGTGGGATCTGTTGCACTCGATTCGTCTTGAGCCGGAGTGCGATCGCTCTCACTTTCGGACTGTGTGGGAGCAGTTTGTGTAGAAGGTGCTTGTTGAGCCTCAGGCTGCTTTGGCTCAGCTTTGGGCACAGTAATGTTGATGTTAGGTGCCGGAGCTTGCTGTTGAGGTGCTGGAGCTTGCTGTTGAGGAACTGGAACAAGAACATCCCTGGTTCTTTCAATGATCGTGGTTTCTTTTTTAGGAGCTTGTTTCGCTTCCGGAGCTGGCTTCGCATCCGGAGCTGGCTTCGCATCTGGTTTTTGAGGAACCACAATATTTGGGATAACTGGAGTGGGTGCCTCATTCCGTTGGTTTAAAAAGAACAAAGCCCCAGCAGTCAAGCCCACCAGCGAAGTCAGGAGCAAGCCAATTACCAAGCCACTCGCCGCATTGTTGTTATCCCGAACAGCTAAATTCTCTTCTTGGTAGCTGCGCTCGGAGACTCGACCGCTAACGTAACCATCCTGGTAGGAGTCAGAGTTAGGCTTAGCAAAGCCATTATTAACTGTTCTTTCTGTTTTCGTTACGTTGGTGTGAGTATGACCGTTAGCGTCATTGTAAGAATCCTGACGAACTTCACGGTAATCATTTTGATTAGCCATAGCTGTTGATAAACTCCCAAAAAAATGTAAATAAATTAGAACTTTGAAAGTCTGTATGCGTGAAGCACTTTCTTTCAAAAAAGAATTCTTAGCTTTGTTGTAGTTTGATTTGCTACTTCCGCTTGAATTGTTTTCAGAATAACTTCTGCGATCGCACCAACGGCTCTATCTCAAGAGTGTATTGTTATTTATATCAAAGGGCTGACTGTTCCATAACTGCTACAAGTTATTAGGGAAAGCCGATCAATATAGAATAAGCTTAGTAAAACGAAGCTACTTTCAATTAAAAGGCTATCTTTACTAAAACTTTATTTTTTAATGGGCTATCTTCACTCAATATTTATAGGTAAAAGCAACTACCTATGCTAAGTATTCATTCGTTTGTCGTCATGGACGTTCATAGATAAATGGCGCTGACATCAGGAGAAATCCGAGAATTGATAGGTAAGAGCATCGCCTGTTTAGCTCAGATAAAAGAGCGGGTGATCGCTTGGGGTTGGTGATGATGGGTTTCGTGCCTCAACCCATCCTACGGGAGTGAAGCGACCGCACTAGGATGAATTTTTGCAAAGAATTGAGAAGTACGATCGCACTCCTCTCTATTCTAGGCACCAGAATAGAGAGGACAATATTCTATCAAAAAGACAGATAAATTGGCACTCGGCATAAAGTTAAAATTAAGAGCAGAATTGACTCTTGAGCATAAGAAAAAATGGACTGGCGAGAATACATTCATTCTGACCCCAAAATCCTGTACACAACAAACTTGATGAAGAATTGTCGGTTTGTTTGTGACGATATGTACTTAGTCAATTAGCCAGGTTTGAGGGGTTGATATGTCTAGTTCGCAAGCACCATATCCATATCGTGGGAGAGTACAAGCTCAAGGGGAAGATATCCAGCAAGATGGTGGCTACAGCCACCCTTGGGCACAAAACAACCCTGTTACCGATCAAGATGGCTTATCATTTCTTGCTAAGATTGAAGGACAGTGCAGTGAGCCTCAAAAAGCACTACGCAAAATCCCCTTTGCTAAAGCTAGACGTTTTGTTAAGCAGGCGAGTGAGCAAGGTGGTGTCGGGCCTGAAACGCAGCCCCACTCATTTCAAGATCCTAAGCGTGATAGGCGTAAGTATAACAGTGTTCGTGTTGACATTGAGATTGTGAGTGGTCTCACCTTTGTCCCTTTGAAAAAAGTAGAATGACAACTATCCTTGCCACGGTAAAGCAATTTTTAGACTCCGACAATACCGACGGAGCCAGAGAAGAAGTTGCAAAAACTCTCAGTAACCTGAAAGCAGCGGATGCCAGTATTCGAGATTTTGCTGCACTACTTGCTCTGGGATCGCAGAACGCTTTAGAAATAGGCTTAGGAGCATTGGGACGTGAACTTCTTAAGAGAGATCGGGAAGTCAATATTGACGCAATCTGGGTACTTCTCGCAGCAGTATTATCAAGAGCAGACATCACTGCTAATAGTCCATCAAGAATCAGTATTCTTGGGCTTACCTGTTATGTGGAGAATTGGGAATTACCTATTTTTGCCATACTTACTCCTGCACTAGACTCTTTTTTTAAGATGAGCCTTTCTGAAGGAAGTCAACTTATTGCTGAACAAACTCTAGATTTCATCGCCACTTGGGGAGAGAGTTATGCAAAAGCTCCTCGTACAAAGAAGCAACTTAGAGAGCTTAAATCTCTTACTAAGTCGGTGCTGGATAAGGTAGATGATTTGGAGCTAAAAGACGAATGGGCGGAAGGATTGAATACATTCTTTCAATCAGCAGATGATATGAAATATTCTGATGAACGTATTTGGTCTGCGGCGGGTGAATTGCTAAGAAAAATTGATACTAATAAAATCTTGAATTCTGATATAGGCTCAAAAGAATCTTCAAGGACAAAAGAGAATATATCTCGACTAATTACTTCATCTCTTGCAGCACTTGGAACAATCCTTGGCGGTGATGGTCTATCAGTTGTCGTTCGGATTGCTGCTAAACCTAAAGAGAACAACTTTTGGTCAGTCGGTGCTAGTGCAATTGACAAGTTAGAGCGCTTATTTCAGGAAGTTGCAGATATGTTAAAAATAAAAGAACCTCCTACATTTACACCTGTACATGGATTACAAGGTTCATGGATACAGATTCTTCATATAAGTCTCAATTCTAATCAATCAACGTCGCTTGCAACGGCTATCAAATCTCTTTCCTCAACAGAATATCAAGAGAATGAAACCAACTCATCTCTGGCTAATAGCTGGCGAGAGTGCGTAACAAGACTCAAAGAAGACGATCTTCGAGTAGATCTAGCTGTTTCTACTAATGAGCCAGAATTGCGCTTTGTTAGATCTATCTCTACAGAAGATATAGATATTCTCAGTTTTGAAGAGCCTCTTCAGCACAATATTAGGGTTCTCTCTCGTGACGTTCCCCAGGCTGATAACCTTGAACGAGTTTTAGATTTCGCATCCCTATTGATTCAATATCCATCGTCTCTACCAACTATCCGACAAAATTTCTTAGAGACAGATGATATTACCAACAGATCCTTTTCTTACTATCGAAGAGCAGTAGAAATTCTTGGTCTTGCAGATGAACGTGGGCGACCAACCACCACCTGTTTTATGCTTAACCGTCTGTCAAGAGAAGCAAAAATGAGATTCCTGGCTTACCAATTTATATCATCAAACGTTGGGGCGGCATGGTTTAACTGGCAAGATGCACACAATCTTTCAGAGATTCGACCTGAGACAGCGGCTGAGTTCTTAATGGAAGTGTGTCCGTCACTTTCAGAAGATACAGTTAAACGACGTGCTCAGACACTAAAATCTTGGCTAAAGATATTTCTTGAATACTGGTAAGAGGAGGAAGTAAATTTCAACAAAATTCCGCTTTCTGAATTAGCCTTGTATACCTATGCTACAATCCTTCGCAATGCGTCAGCGATCGCATCCTCTCCAACCACCCACAAACTCAGCCTCCAGAGGTGACAATCAAGCTATAACTAGCGAAGGATAAAGTCATGGCTGAAGTAGAAATCTATAGCGCAACCGTGTGTCCTTATGCCCATCGGACGCGGCTGACGCTTCTTGAGAAGGGTGTAGACTTTAAACTAACCGAGATTGATTTGCACAATAAGCCAGAGTGGTTTGCGGATGTCTCGCCTTATGGCAAAGTTCCAGTAATTAAACACGGTAGCGATCGCGACTCAGTGCAAGGCATCAAACACACCGCAGACTTCTACATCGAGCAATATATACAATATGCCAATAACACCGCTTCCGGTATCACCGCCCAGGAAATGCGGCAAAATTGAAATTTGTCAAGTTAAAAGACATTGAAACAGAGCGATCGCTTAATTCAAAATCTGCGTCAAATCCAGCACAAATCCAGGTAAAACATCCTCACCTGACAAGCTAGTTGGAGATTGCAATACCTCGACATCCTGCGCTTGGCGATAAATTTCCACCCGTTGATTTTGAGGATCGATTAGCCAGCCCAAACGCACACCGTTATCAATATATTCCTGCATTTTGCGTTGCGCTGTCTTTAAGCTGTCAGTAGCAGAGCGCAATTCTACAGCAAAATCGGGAGCCATTGGGAGAAATCTTTCCGGATCTGGGTTCAGGGCTTCTAATCGTTCCCGCGACACCCAGGAAGCATCAGGAGAACGGTTTGCACCATTGGGAAGCTTGTAACCTGTTGAAGAGTCAAAAGCCAACCCTGTACCATCTGCGTCTGTCCAATTGCCTAAACGTTGCGTCAGTCTCCCATTGCGGTTTCCGCTTCCCCATCCCGTCGGTGGCATAATAATTAATTCTGCTTCAGCCGTGCGCTCAAGACGCAAATCCCGGTTATTCAGACACAGTTGGAAGAACTGCTCATCTGTTAACTCAATGGCGGGGCTTAAATTTAGGATAAGGGCAGTCATCGGTTGCCTTTCGACTCGCTAATAGTAAGGTAGCACGGAAAAAAAAAGAAAGCGATCGCGTCCGGGAATCCACTATCATCTCTTTTAGATCAACAGTCGCAATTTTCCTACCTGGAAGATTCCTTCAATAAATAATGTTCCACCGTCCCTTTTTCATCTTCATAAGTTTTTGAGTAATTTTCGTCGAGATAAGTCCTGAATTGATTGTTATTCTTAAATGTTTGAATCCATCTTGCCAGGACAATTTGTTCGGGACGATATTTTTTCAAAACAGCAATGATATCATCGAAAGTTAAATTTCCCGATCGAAATCGTTTGTCTGACATGACGGCAATTTCCGGAGGAACCGGCAAACCCGCATAAAATGCGTAAATCGGACGATCTGTGAATATCCATTGAGTAGAATCCTTGTGTTTCAACACTAGATTCATAACTTCAAGACTTTTGGGTGGTTTTCCTTTAGGCTTAGCAGGAATCGCAATCATGGACACAATGAGAAGTGCTGTTGCTAAGATGGGAAAAATTAGCTTTTTGAAGTTTAGCGATTTTAGATTAGAATTCCACCCTTTTGGAAATAAATTAATTACTAAATCAACTCCATAGGCAGCTAACCAGCAGATGGGAATCGCCAGTAAAGGATAGTAGTGATACCAAACAGGTTTATGCTTGAGGAGAATTAGGCTAGCAGTCACCAGCCATGTTAAAGGAAAAATTCCTTCTCTTTGTTTTTTAAATAAAATTGCTAAACTACCGATAAACGCCAAAAACACATAGTCATAGTCTTGATGAAGAAAATAAGGTAAATTTTCAATATTATTAAAGTTTGTTGATTTATCTTGAACTCTCTCTCCCAAGTGTGCTTGAACTAGCTGTTCATAATTAAAAGCTTGAAAAACAAAACCAATCCCTAGATAACTAACTGCAAGAACAATTAACCATAAAATTAGGGGAGAGAAAACGGAAGACGAAAGAGAGTCTTTTAATTTACTTTTCTCCGGTTCTCGCCGTTTAAAATCTAGCAGATAAAAAAGCATTAAAGGAATCAGAAATATAGTAAATAGTTTCGTTTGCAAGGATACTGCTAGAACGGCTCCTGATAAAATAATGAAACGTTTACGAAGGTGCCGTTTGTAGAGAGTTAGCAAATAAATAGAGAGCATTGCCAGCGATAAAGAGGGAATACCAATCATCACGGAAATGCTGAGTCTAACAAATAGCCATGAAGTGAAGAGTAATAGTGTAGCGACAATAGCAGGTATTATTCCTAAAGAGAGGCGTAGAATTTGATAAAAAGACCAGATTAGAAGTGCTGAGAAGAGTATAACCAACAAGCGTGCAGCAAAAACTGAATATCCAAATATATTAAACCAGTACGATAATAAAACTGTGAATAGAGGTGGTTGATCGCTCCATATCTGCGTATATAGAGAAAAGCCTTGCGAGTATAAAAATGCCTTGATTAAGTTTAATCCCTCATCATAATCAAATTCAAAAGCTTGATAGACTGGTCTGATGACAAGTACAAAGCCAACATAGAGCGACATGATGAATAGGTGAAAAAAAACATTGTTAAATTTGCTCATAATTAGTAAAGTAACATTAAAATAGCCAGCAGTCATAGCAGAGAATTGGAAAAATTCCGCTATTGATTGGGGAAATAAAAGAAAGTTTATACATTGTTAAGCTACCGGAGAATTTATTAACTTAGACAAGTTCCCTCAACGGGATGAAATTACCAATCTGGGTCACTTAGCTGTTATACTCAGTTTGGCTCGACGTGAGAGATGCGAAGCTCGTGCATTCCGTGGCGCTAACTGATACGCTTGCGCGATTACTTTGGAGTTAGTTCTTCTCTTGAATCGCATTTCCACAAAAGTAGGTGTTTTGAGGTCTGTGTTACTTTTACCCAGCTTGTGTTTGAGTCAAGCCACCACTTTAGTTTTATACTTGTCCTTCCTCTGAAAATCAAAAGTGAGGAATTGTCAAAGTTTTTTGTCGGCGTGTCCGGTTGTTTGATTTATTACCTTACTTACCGATATACCTCGCGCCATCATTATGTTAACTTGTCACGAGTGAACAGACTTATTATTACATATTTAGAAATATCCCCCATTTAGCTAAAAGTTTAAGCGGCACGGCAAGATGAAAAAGCTAAAAAATGCTTTACCTTTTATTTATTTAATACTTGTCACTATATGGTTAAGATTAATTAATTTAGGTTATTCAGATTACCAAGGAGATGAAATAAGGGCATTATACCGACCCCAAGCGGGACAAGAAATTTCTAATTTTTTGCTGAATCAAAGAAAAGGGCCTGTTCAATTTTTGGTTACTTATATTATTAAATTATTTAATTTTGCTTATGATAATGAATTTTTTGTAAGATTGCCTTTTGCTTTAGCAGGAATAGGCGCTGTCTATTTCTTCTATAAGTTTGTAAAACTAGAACTTGGAAAAAGAATTGCGCTTTATTCGGCGCTGTTCATGGCTCTAAACGGTCTATTCGTCGCCTTTGCCAGGATTGTTCAATACCAATCATTCGTTATTTTATTTTCGATTTTAACGTTATATTTTTTATCCTTATCTACCAAAAACAAAACATGGAAAATTTCCGGTCTTTATCTAGGAGCAACTTTTTGGGGAATTTCTATTCTTACACATTTCGATGGAATCTTTATAGCACCATTTGTTCTTTATCTTCTGTATAGGTGGTATAAGGATACTAATTTTCCTTTGATAAAATCTATAAAAATGAAGCATTTGGCTTTTTCTTTAGCTATATTCTTAGCCATTTTGGCTGTATTTTATGTTCCTTTTTTCTTCTCGATATCGGAATCTACAAAAGAATATTGGTCAAACAGAATAAGTAGCAGAACCGGCAGTTCAATCAGTACCTTCAAACTCTATAATCCAATCTTTGTTATCTACCTGTATGCCATATTAGCTTTTTTATCTTTATCTAGATTCAAAGAAAAATTACCACTGCTGGCATGGTTTTTGTTTCCCTTCTTTGCTATGGAAGTCTTAATAAGCCAACCGGGAACCCATATTTATACTTATATAATACCTCTTTGTATTTTAATTTCCTATGGTTTGGAAAATTTGGATGTTTTAATAGAAAAGAATCAAACTAAATTAAAATTTATTAATAACTGGTATTTAAAATTAATCATTTTTTTATTACTGTTTTCCTTATCTCATGTAGTATTTGTAGATAACACAAGAGAGTATGCTTGGGAAGACAAGAGATTTTTGATGCTGGAATTGCCCAAAAAACACAATCAGAGTTCATTTGGATTTCCCTATTATCGGCATTGGGAAGAAATTGGTACGTATTTTCAAACATTAGAGGAAAACGGATATTACCTGACAAATGAGAAAAAAAGTATTGCCAGCTATTATGTACCTGCAAATTTAAAAAATATGGAATTAGAAGCAGATGCAGCTCAATTGTCGGGTTACACTTATCTAATTTATATTAAAAAACCGCAAAGTCGAAACGAAAGAATGTTAGAGAAAGAACCCAGCTTTTGGGAAAGTAAGCATGAACCTGTCAAAACTTATTTAAATAATGGAAGAGTAGTCGCCAAGATTTACCGATTATCAGCGAGTGAATTGGAAAAAATTAGAAACTAAGGTCACAAAACCGAGCTTAACTCCATTGCCCAAAATCTAAGTGAAATTACAATTTTATAACTAGGTTAACCTGACCACTTCAACTTCACCAATCACTGCTTGGGTTCCTTGGGAATTGCCAGATTCATTGCGTACTGGCAATGCTTGTCCGTTGCTGGACGAGTACCAACTTACTTCAAGACGGTAGCGATTGGCTGGTGTACCGGGTGCAACTGTAAGCTTATGAACATCGCGTAAGAATGTACCTGAAGTGACCTTATCTGTTGCAAAATAGCCATCCACCGGACGTGCATCCGAACGGTTTTGAAGGTTTCCTTGAGCGTCGCGCAGACCGATGCCAATCGTGAAATCTGGCGGGAGTGGTGCTAAAAATTTCCAGTAGAATGTGACTAAAAGCTCCTCACCGGACGAGAGTTTAGATTGATTCAGTTCATAACCGAGCAATTGCACTTGCTCACCAAAAGACAGTTTGAGAGGAACCTGGATGCGTTCTAAATCCTCAGATAAAGGCACTGGGCCAGGATAAATTCGCGCATAATCAATATCGTGTAGCCGCACGGTGTGCAAAGGTTGCTGCGCGGCAAAGTAAGCGAGCATCTTTGGCTCTGGCAACTGACGCTGGAATTGGTTGTAGTACAACACTATGCGATTAGCCTTTGTCCAGGGTTGTTCGGGTTCGACGTACTTGTGGATTGATATCGTTTGACCTTGGAAATAGGCGGCAAAAGCCGACCCAGACCAACTGGCTGCTACGATTTGTTTAGCATTGGGTGACTGATTCAACCATTTAGCCGCTAAGTCGAGACCCTCGCCTTGACCGATCATAAATATATGTTTGGCAGCACGCGAACCCCCCAGCAAAGGGTTGTAATAGCTCAGGTAGTAAGGGTAGTAGGGGATAAGGACGATAAGCTGCAACAGGAAAAGCGCAGTAGCTGTGGTTACGCCTCGGTGGATTCGCCATTTACCGATGTGATGCTTCCCGAAGCGACGCCGCAGTGCCTCCGCGCCGCGTCCGACCCAAACTACCATTTCTAGCCAGCCAACCGCAGATAGCAGTGCTAGTACTGGCAAGAAAAGATTAATGTAACGGTCAATCTTACTGTCGCTGGCTGAGAGGATAAGCAGCACGCACAAGGGTACTAAAGCGAGTGCCGTTAGTTCCGGGATTTTCTTGTGGTGACGCCGCAGCTTGGGGATTAGCAATATTGTTAAAAATGCCAGCAACCCCACTTGCAGCACGGGTGAGAGACGATACGCTAGCACCAGCGGATAAAAAAGTAGTCCTGGCGAATCAGTTATTTGCCCTAAAAAGAAAAGTAAGCCTCTGCTAGACTCTTGTAACAGACCTTTATAAATCTGAGCCACAACATAAGAGGGTGACACCCACATTGCAGGCCAAATCAGAACGATTGTCCCTAAAAGGCTCAATCCCCACCATCTGAGATCCGCCAACTGCTGCTTCCAACCCCTGGGAGGAAAGCTAGTTCGCCAGATTCCCAACTCAATCACCACGATCCAGAGGGCAACAGCTGGCAAGATAAATAGAGCCGTCACTTTTGTAGCTGTCGCCAGTCCCATAAATACCCCAGAGGCGACAAGCAAGTGGCGATGATAGCGCCGCAAGTAAAGTAAAAATAGTAGCAATGCCAAAATACTAAAATCAGCCATTAGCGCGTCAGTCGTGAGGTAGCGCTGATAAGCTAAAAAGAAGGGTTCTAGTAGCAGTAGGCTAAGAGAGCATAGCGCCACGGATTGCCCCAACAGCCGCTTCGTGAGGATATAAAAACCCACCATACACCCTGAAGCGATCGCTGCCTGTAGCAAGCGTGGCAGCACGTAGAAGATGATGGGATGAACTTGGTTTAAGCAGGCATTCAGGTCTAGTGGCTGATTCAGACCTAGCAAACCTGGGAACTGCTGGTTCAACAGACAATTCACTAACATACTGCTGCCAATCACCCACATATTGGTGACGCCTGGATGATGACGGCGATAGGTGCCGGTTAAATCTCCCTCCAGTAAGTTCTGTATAAAGCTGCTACCGCGAGTCATCCACAACTGTTCATCGGAATTGATGGGAACGGTAATTGCACAGACACGTAGCGCCAGCGACACCAGGAAGATGCCGAATAAAAGGGGGGAGCATTTTATTTTGGTCAACACATTCCTTGAGCCGAACAAAAATCTTTCTCTCTAGGAAGTGTAGCAGCCTTCTACAGCAATCTTATTTGAATTGTGAACAGGAACATATTAAAAAAGTTTATTTTCCGTACAATAGTTCCATCACTTCAAACGTCCAGAACGTAGGATACTAACAATTAACCACAACCCTAAGAAACTAGCAGCAGCAAATAGACCATTGCTTAACAAAGATAGCCCACCGCCGGTTTGAGCGTTGCTGGAGATAATTGCCGCCCCGATAATCAGCGAACCCACTACAACACTGAAGGAAAGGCGGTTAGCAGAATTCTCCAAACTGCGACGGAATGGAATGATGTCTGGCATCTTTATATTCCACTTCAAAGTTTCAGTAGTGATTCTTTCGAGCAGCAACTCCACTTGGCGGGGAGATTCCAAAGACAAACTTTTGATATCTAAAGCTGTTCTCAGCAAAGCTTGCACCGGGTCATCTCCGAATAGTTGACGCCGGAATAAATCGGTCATCAATGGCTTAATTTCCTCGATGAGATTCAACTCTGGGTCAAATAAATGCCCTGTGCCCTCCAAATTCGCTAGAGTTTTTGAATATAAACCCATGTTGCTAGGCAACCGGATTTTATTGTCGCGGGCGATTTGCAACACTTCATAAAAAACTTGACTCAAATTGATTTGCGCCAGACTCAGGTTGTAATATTTTCGCAACAGCTTGTCAAAGTCAGTTTCTAACTTCGCCAAATTTGCCGGGTGAGCCGATTCAGCTAATTGCAAAGTCAACTGACTACAGCGACGGGCATCAATATTGGCGATCGCTAACAGCATCTCTGTTAAAATCTGCTGAGTGCGGGGGTCTAGTCGCCCAATCATCCCAAAGTCAAGCAGCGCTACGCGACCATCTCTCAGATAAAAAATATTGCCCGGATGCGGGTCAGCATGAAAGAAGCCGTCAATATACAACTGCTGAAAGAAAACGCGACACAGTAGCCGAGTGATGTCTCGCCGCTGGTCGCTGGGGCTTTTACCGTCGTTGATTTGCTCGAAATTCGCCTCTAACAGCGGCACCCCATCTAGCCACTCCAGCACCAATAGCTTTTGGGTGGTTAACTGCCAAATAATTTCCGGAATTACCACCTGCTTCGGGTCAAACCAGCGACTGGTAGATAAATTGCGGCGCAGCTGGTTGGTGAAGTTGGCTTCTTGGATAAAATCAAGCTCAGCCAGCAAAGCATTAGAAAATTCGTCAGCTAAAGCGACAATATCAATATCTGGCCCAATATCGGTGCGAGCAACTAAATCTGCTAAACCTTTAATGATGGAAATATCTTGAGAGATAATCGCATCAATTCCAGGTCGCTGCACCTTCAGAGCCACTTCCCGCCCATCTGCTAAAGTAGCTCGATGAGTCTGAGCAATTGAACCAGCGGCAACTGCCACCGGGTTGATGGTGCTGAAAACTTCCTCCATTGGACGGTCTAATTGCTTCCGAATCACCACTTCCACCTCTGACCAGGGTACCGGCGGCACCTCAGATTGAAGCGTTGACAGTTTTTCAATGTAGTCCGCCGAGAGTAAGTCAGGGCGAGTCGAGAGCAGTTGTCCCAGCTTGACATAGACCGGCCCCAAATCCACTAAGATGTTGCGGAGGACGGCGGGGGTCGGCAGTCTCGGTTCATCAGCTTTGCCGCCAGTCAAGAGCCGTCTCATGTAGTCCCAACCGTTGCGGAAGACGACTTCAAGGATTTCTCTCTGGCGAGAAGTGGTTTGGGTTAAGGAAAACACGGGTTTTGCGAATGAAATTATGGAGTTATGGAAGTATGGCTAATGGCTCTTGAACAATTAGCAATTCGCCATTAGCAATCATCCTTATTATTAATACTTCATACTTCCAACTTCTGCCTTCCCTTGGAGGGTAGATTACAGCAACTTTTCTAGATTGGGGTCAGCCCGTAGCAACTCAAGAACCTTTTTGATTTCTTGGGTGCGGTCTTTTTTGACAATCAGGGTAACATTGCGATCGCGCACAATCACCACATCCTCCATCCCAATCGTCACAATTACCTCATCCTCACCCTCGGCGTAGAGAATCGCCCCTTGCGTATCCATTCCCACATGAGTCGCCAGTTCCACGTTGGGCTTATCCCCTTTCAGCAATCGTTCGATGGCGTTCCAATCTCCCAAATCATCCCAACCGAAAGACACTGGCAGCACATAAGCTAGCTGCGTCTTCTCCATCAGCGCATAGTCAATACTCTTCTTCGGCATCTGAGAATAAGCTTCGACACCTTTTTCTTCGAGAAGATTCATCATTTCCGGCGCGTAAGTGCGAAGTTCATCTAGCACTACCCCAGCTTGGAAAATGAACATTCCGCTGTTCCAGCTGAATCGACCCGTTGCCAGAAACTCCTCCGCCGTCGGGCGGTCGGGTTTTTCCGTGAATCGGCTGACGCGGTAGGCGGGAAATTCCCCAAACTTGCCAATTTCTTCCCCTTGCTCAATGTAACCATAGCCCGTAGATGGATAATTCGGCTTAATCCCCAACGTCACAATCGACGGCTGAGTTGCTGCCAAACCTGCACCGGCTTCCAGAGTTTGTTGAAAAGCCTTCTCGTCAGCAATCCAGTGGTCCGCAGGGAAAAAGCCCACAACAGCCTTTTCTCCATACCGCTTGGCAATTTCCAGCGTTGTCCAAGCGACGGCTGGGGCAGTATCGCGCCCCTCTGGTTCAACGAGCAAATTTTCTACTGATAGCTGGGGCAGTTGTTCTTTCACCCCATCTGCCAGCACAGCCGAAGTCACGACCCATAGCTTCTCCCAGCCTCCAGCCAGAGACAACAATCGGTCAGCAGTCGCTTGCAGCAAACTCTTGCCGCTGCCATCCAAACTTAAAAACTGCTTGGGTCGGTGCTTGCGGCTGAGGGGCCAGAAGCGTTCCCCTTTACCACCGGCGAGAATTACAGGTATTAGCGATTGATTCATTTTTGGCTTTAGCCGATTCTTTTTGGCTCTATGTTAACCTTGCGTTGATGTGTCAGCCTAGCAACCTTTGTGCCCACTCCCGATCAAACGCCTCGTGCAACTTCTCCTCACTTTTTGTACAAACAAGCTGAAGGCACCGCTGCGATGCAATGTCATTTCCTTTGGGAGATGGAGAACCTGAAGTTATAATCCACCTTGGAAATAAGTCTCCAGAAAGATACAGATAGGCTGAGGTTGTGGTGGTGAGGTAAACGTGGAAGAAGGTATCAAACAGTCTCAAACCAGTCCAGACCACGAAACGTCTAAGGGTTCTGGCAATCAGCAGGCATATCCCCCTACAGATGCCGTTGATGACGATCCCGATCCCTCACCCCAATCGCAGACAGGCGATGTGGCAAATGAGGTTTCGCCCCAAAAAAATAGCTTGGGGCGGCGCTTGTTATGGATCGCTGCCTTTATCATCACAGCAACAGTTTCTGCCACAGTAGGAGCAACTTTAGCACTGATTACCCCTTTGTCGCCGATCGTTGCCTCCCATACTCCAGGGCAAAAGACCGCGACTGATGGATGGGGTAGGGGCTTTCAGTACCGTCTGGCGCGACCCGTCAATGTCCTGGTCATGGGGATTGACCGCCTCCACAACTCACCGGACAACTCACCGGATAATTTCACCGGCAACAGCGATACGATGCTGCTGTTGCGGTTAGACCCAATCGACCATTCTGTGAAAATGCTTTCCATTCCACGAGATACGCGAGTGGAAATTCCGGGCGTTGGTTTTAATAAGATCAACCAGGCGAATGTCAATGGGGGCGCAGCCTTATCCGCACGGGTTGTCAGCCGCACCTTAAACAACGTGCAGATCGATCGATACGTGCGAGTCACCACCGATGCCTTTCGGGAGTTAGTGGATTTGGTGGGCGGAATTGAGGTATTTGTTCCTCGCCCCATGTCCTATGTAGACGAAACCCAAAAACTCAAAATCGATCTTTCCCCAGGCTGGCAAACTCTCAATGGCGACCAAGCAGAACAATTTGCGCGGTTCCGGAATGACCAAAACGGCGATATTGGTCGGGTTCAGCGACAGCAAGCCCTTCTCAAGTCGTTGCGGCAGCGTCTGACGAACCCAGCCGTATTGCCTCGTTTGCCTCAACTAATCCGGGTGATGTGGAAGTACGTTGACACTAACCTCAGCTTGGAAGAAACGCTAGCACTGGCAAATTTTGGCATCAACTTGGAGCAAGATGATTTCAAAATGGTGTTGTTGCCCGGTCGATTCAGCGACCCCAAGGAGTACATTGCCAGCTATTGGATTTTGGATTCAGCGGGGAGAGATCGAATTATGCGCCAATATTTTGGACAAGAAACGACTCTGGCATCTGTAGAATCAAGCCGTTCTCTTAGCACTCTGAGAATTGCGATCCAAAATGCCACCGAGCAGCCTAATATCGGTTATCGCGTTTCTGAATATCTGGCGGCTAAGGGATTTACGAATGTTTATGTTGTGAATGATTGGCCCGACCGCGAACGCCAAACTCAAATTATTGTGCAGCAAGGGGACTTAACAAAAGCAGCGGCTTTGAAAAGAGTGTTGGGCGTCGGTCATATTGAAGCAGCTTCTACGGGTGATTTGGAATCTGATATCACCCTGCGAGTGGGTGAAGACTGGCTCAATACAATTAAAAATGTAAAATGAATTGAAGAACCGTCTTATTTTTATCTTTGATTATAGGCTAAGCTTGAGAACCTCAAAAAGAACAAATTCCTGTTTAATTTTTCATTAATTCTATGCAACCTTTAACTTTAAAAGCAATTAAAAACTTTGTGGGGCGTGTGCTTAGCGCTATCTTGCTGTTAGCTTTAGCATGGCTGTGGGTGATGTTGAGTGCTACTCCCGCTTTTGCTCAGGCAGGGGCAATTAATTACACCAATATTAATTTGGAAAATCGGGATTTCTCGAATGCTGATTTAGTCGGTGGTGTATTTGTGGCGGCTGAAATGCGAGGAACAAACTTCCAGGGAGCTGACCTTACTAATGCGATTCTGACTAAGGGAGTTTTATTAAAAGCAAATCTGGAAGGGGCAAACCTGACTGGGGCTTTGGTAGACCGAGTTACGTTGGACGAGGCTAATTTAACGAACGCCATTTTAAAGGAAGCGACGTTGACGCGGACTCGCTTCTACGACACCACCATTACTGGCGCTGATTTTACGGATGCGCTGATTGACCGCTACGAAGTGGCTCAGCTCTGTCAGCGAGCAGAGGGTGTGAACCCAGTGACGGGTGTTTCTACGCGGGACAGCTTAGGCTGTCGCTAAGCTGTCGTTCGCCAATTGTTGCATTGGCTCCCAGTTGAGGACATCTTGGAGTAATGCCTGATAGCCTGCGACATTGGGGTGGAGTCCGTCTTCGGTAAGATGCGATCGCCACCAATCTTCACCCCGATTCGTCCACAGCTCGAAAATATCCAGATAAGGAATCTGTCGCGCCTGACACGCTAGCCGCGTTGCTTCTTTATAGCGATATTGATCGGCGTGATTGTAGTAAAAACAGTCGAGAAATGGCATTTTCGCCTCATCCACCGGCACCATCCCCACAAAGAGTACCGGACAGAATCTTTGCGTTAGCGTTGCGGTAGCGCTCTGAGTACATCGCTCCAGCAACAAAGCCATTTCTGTTTTGAAAACTTCAAAGTCGGTAAAATTCCGCCCCGTCGGTCGAGCCAGCCGAGCCGAATCATTGACTCCGACTGATAGAATAATCGCATTGGGTACGCGATTTCTCAGTTCACCCCGATGGCGAAACTCCTGCTCTAACCGCTGTTGCACTTGGCTAATGCCGTCACCCCGGACACCCAAGTTGTAGAGAACGTGTCCCGGACTATCTGGCAGCATCCAGCGACGCCGCAGCCGCTCTACCCATCCGCCACCTTCCGGATCGCCGAATCCATAAACAATACTGTCTCCCAGTGCCACAAGCTTCAGCGGATGGCGATCGCTTTCAGGGAACGGCTTAATCGTAGGAGCAACAAGTGTTTGCATGGACTGTAATCTCGAATTTATTTTCAGAATGATATACATTGATAAGAATCTACATAATATTAAGCGATTCTTTGTCTATAAAGAAATTCTTCGGTGAATCTTTGTGCGGTGCTAACAGCCACAAAAACTGGGGACTCCTGCTAGACTGAAGGGTGCAAGCTGACAGTAGGGTCGCGCGACTGTGCGCCTCTACTCACGAACAACAATTAACAACTAATACAACGTGATACAAAAGCGTTACAAGTTTGATACAACCGAAGTTTTAATCCGGGCTGAAGAGCTGGTGAGTGCCGCTTCCAATCGCTACCGGATTACAGTTCAAGTGGCGAATCGTGCTAAGCGCCGTCGCTATGAAGACTTTGACAATGTTGACGATCCGATGATGAAGCCAGTGCTGCGGGCGATTCTGGAAATGTCCGATGAGCTAACACAACCGGAAATTATTGGCGATTAGATAAAAGACAAGAGGCAAGATGAAGCGACAACCCAGAAAATTTCCCAGGCGAATGCTGCGTTTTGCCGTTGCTTTTCTAACGGCGCTATTCTTATTCCCTTGGGGAAGCATCTTTCATCCTTCATCCTCGATTTTTCATTTTTCCGAACCGCCTGCCATTGCCCAGATGTACGGAACACAGGATGTCTGGCGGCAAGTTTATCAACGCCTACCGGATTTGCCACTAGAAAATCAATACATCAGTAAGGAAACCGGCAAGCAGGCATCTGAAAATACCCTCGTGGGGCGGATTATCCGGTATCACGTGTATGTAAAATCACGTCCGCCCAATTATCGGCTGGACTGGAAACTGACTTTGGCGGACTATCTGGGCGCAAACGAACTGATACAGGAGTCGCTATATCCAGGTTATGATACGTTGCAGAAAAATCCCATGCAGAGCGATCGCGCTGTCATAGAACGCCTGAATCGAGTGCAACGAGACGCCTTAGTTCAAGTCTTAGTTAGCCTGTTCACTCCCAATTCTCAGCAGCAGGCACCAGTACCTTCTCCCAGCGCTTCACCTCAGCCACAGGCAGCACCCAAACCCAGCGGCGGGGTAGCACTGCCCCAACCGGGAGATGCTCAGAAATTAAAAATTAAAAATTAAAAATTAAAGAAAAAATTTTTAATTACTAGGGCTTACACCAGGAAATACCAAATAAGTAGGCGGATACGATTAAATTGAAGATGTTCGTAGGTTGGGTTGACGTAGGAAACCCAACATCTGCATGGGTTACGCGATCGCTAACCACTACTACAAATAATTAATCTCACCACCTACTTATGAAGTACGGGTTTGGGGCATTCAAACTTCATTTTTTGACGATTTTTTAGCGATCGCTATATATCTGAAGTTAATCTCCAAAAGCCTGAAACGACCGAATTTAATTAATACACATGATGGTAAATTTGTACAGTGCGTAAGTCCTAGATTCTGCTAATTTTTAATTTTTAATTACTTTCATGGAACGTCTCATCAAAAGTGGAGTTGGCTGGCGCATCGGCTGGAACCCTAACACGGCTGAATATAAAGGGTTAGTCGGTGGGGATGATTGGGCGATGGAGCTGACGGAGGCGGAGTTAAATGACTTTTGTCGCTTGCTGGCGCAATTGGCAGAAAGTATGAGACAGATTGCGGCTGAGTTGATGGATGAGGAGAAAATCGCCTGCGAAGCCGAAAGCGACTTACTTTGGATGGAAGTAGAGGGCTATCCCCACGCTTACAGCCTTCGCTTCATTCTCCACACAGGACGGCGGGGCGAGGGTAGCTGGACTCCTGCCGCCGTGCCTGAGTTGTTGCAAGCGACTCAAATGTTAAAGGTTTTCTGATTGCATCTTGACAGCTTTAAGAAAGCTGATATACAATATAAGACTGTGCCGGGGTGTAGCGCAGGTTGGTAGCGCGCAGCTTTGGGGTAGCTGAGGTCGTGGGTTCGAATCCCGCCACTCCGATTAGTCCGGCAGAATCAGTAAGTTTAAAGAGGCGAGAATCCCTACGGGGATCAAATCGCTCATCGTTGTCATAGACGGTAATGGCTTAGGGTGTAGATAGCCTGTATCGCTATTATTGTTGCGGAGCGATCGCTTATGCTCAGGCATCTAATACCCATTCACTTTTTTAAAGCAACACATTCCATCCTCCCTTGCCCGCCTTATCAAGGGGGATGGAAGGGATCTGGGGCAATTTATTGGCGCAACGGTATAACCAGCCGCTCTCTGCTGACAGCAGCTATTTTTCTGGTTCTGACATCGCTTACCCTAATAATTGTCCTATTTACCAAGCAGCCAGTTATGACATCCCAACCCCAGCTGCTGAGCGATCCCTTTCTACAACTGCCGACCGAAACGAGCGTGCGAGTCGTGTGGTTTACTGAGTTTGCTGGTGAGCATACTGTCGCCTACGGTCAGAATCTCGCTCGCAGTGTCGTCGCCACCACCACCAAACTCAGCCGCACTCGTGAAGATAGTCAATCGCGGGTAGGAAGTCAGACTCAAGACGGTCAGATTTACCAGCAGCCAACCAATCGAGACATCTGGCGGCACGAAGCAGAGGTAGCTGGGTTAACTCCTGCTACGCGAGTTTCTTATCGCGTCACCAGCCTGCGGGAAGATGGTACGAGCGTTAGCAGTGAGGTATTCACTCTCGCCCCCACACCCACACAGGGGACATCACTGAAAATTTTGCTCACTTCCGACCACCAGCTCAAGCCGATGACATCTGCCAATCTTCAGAAGGTCGTTGAGATCGGGCAAGTAGACGCTATCTTCTTTGTCGGTGACTTAGTAAACATTCCCGACCGTGCCTCCGAGTGGTTTGATGATAATCGGGGGGGTGCCTTCTTTCCTTGTCTCCAAGGTCGCAGCAACTACGAACTTGAACACAACGGTGTCAAAACCGTTTATCGGGGCGGACAGATGATTCAACACGCCCCAATGTTCGCGGCGATTGGCAATCATGAGGTGATGGGGCGCTTCTCAATGGAGAGCAGCTTAAACGACCAGTTCGATGATTCCTATCCTCTTTGGGCTGCCCAGGAAATCTATGCAAAAAAGGCAGAACAACTAAACCGTTTTGCTAACGGGTCTTTACAACAGTTAAAAGACAATTCTTTCAATACCGATACTTACGAAGAAATTTTTACTTTACCTGAAAGCAAGGAAGGTGGAAAAAAATATTACGCTGTAACATTTGGTGATGTGCGGTTGGTGGTACTTTACGCGACCAATGCGTGGCGTTACTGGGGGCTGGATGAGAAGACAAAGGGAAGATACCGCGAACGAGAAAAACACTTAAATAGCCCGGAAAAGTGGGGATATGGGCAGCACATCTTTGAGCCAATTGCCAAGGGTAGCGAACAATACACCTGGCTAGAAAAAGAACTGAACAGCCCGGAGTTTAAGCAAGCAAAGTATAAAGTCGTGATGTTTCATCACCCGCCACATTCACTAGGCGATAACATTGTCCCTCCTTATACCGATCCGGTGCAGATGATCGACCGAGATGCGGATGGTAATATTAATTCGGTGCGTTACAAGTACCCTAGAGAAGCCGATTACATTATCAGAGATGTGGAGCCACTGCTAGAGGCTGCTAATGTGCAGTTAGTATTTTATGGGCACTCGCACCTGTGGAATCGCTTTGTCAGTTCTAGCGGGATGCACTTTTTAGAAACCTCGAATGTAGGCAATTCCTACGGTGCGGCGCTGGGCGAAAAGAAGCGCCCTGTACCAGAAGAGTATCAAGAGAATGATGTCGTAACGGGCGATCCGAATGGGTTGGAGGCAGTGGTACCGACAATTGCGCCGCTGATGGGTGAAGATGGGAAGCCATTGTCGTATGTGGCGAGTAATGAGATTACGGTATTTAGTATCTTCAATACCGGAACGGGTACGGTGAGCAGTTACCGTTTTGATACGCGAAAACCGGACTCAGAGGTGGTAAAGTTTGATGAATTTAAGCTGAAATAGAGGGAATTTACCTGCCAATTTATTGAGTACGCAATGAGCGCGATCGCCCAAGGATTCTAAAAAGTTGTGATTTTACCATTTTGCAAGCAAAAATTTCATAAAATCAGGTAGGCAAAAGCACATTTTACACATTAGTTATTTTTATGGCAATCCGATTTGAGTTGTGAGTAAAAACGCCCGACTTTAGTCGTCGGGCGTTGTTTATGGAGCATCGAGGCAACAGAGCCTGTGGGCGTATATTTGCTGTCATCGGGATGCTCCCGTCGGGGATGGGAGCCTTCACGAATCATTGAAGAGATAGCACAACTTAACTATCTCGAATTGAAGGAGCCGTTGCCAAAGTTTCTGCTGCTTTTTGCATCGCTTCAATATCCGAAGATGTCCAGGTACGAGCATCCTGACAATTATGAGTAACTAGCAATCCCCACAACCGAACGGAATTGAGAATTGGCACAACTAAATTAGCGCGTACCTTAATACTACGGAGGAAATCGCGGTGGCAAGGGTGAATGGGTTCTAATTCAATATCTGCGATCGCTCGTACCCTTCCTGCTTGGTACAGGGCTGCATATTCATCATTAAAACAATCATCAGCACCTGTTTCGCCGAAGATCGAGTATTCTCTAGACCTCAAAGACTCAAACGTAACCTGCCCTTTCCACTGGCGATAAAAGTAATATAAAACTACGCGATCGACTTGAAGCAAGTCTCTTAGCTCGTCGGTCGTTTTTTGAACTAAAGCATCTCGCTCGATACTATTGGCAAGGCGGTTAGCAAATTCTCGCAAACCCGGATCGCTATTCTGTATAGCAGGACTAGAGTCAGAATCTCTGTTGAAGTTACTTTGCACGGGAAGACAAGTTCGACTGAGTTATGACAATTTAATATAACATCAACTCTAAAAGCTAAGAGATTGATTCAAAAAGCGATCGCTCTTGGGTTTTTCGGGTCGTGCGATCTCTTATACAGCAGAAATTTACAGTTTATACTTCTTGATTCACCAGTAATTGACTTTTTTGTTGCTGAATCGGAATCTCAATTAACAACTCTGCGCCCTGTCCTGGTGCTGAAATACACTTCAGTTGACCCTTATGCTTATCTACAATTTGGTAGCTAATTGACATCCCCAAACCTGTCCCCGAACCGACAGGTTTAGTCGTAAAGAACGGATCGAATAACCGACTGCTTACTTCCTCCGTCATTCCTGGGCCATTGTCAGCAATCTGAATCCTGACTTGATTGGGTTTCACAGTAGAAGTCCGAATCCAAATCGTCGGAAATTCTTTGGGGTTCATAGTTGATGCTTCATTGCCGTCAACTGCGAACCGCGAAGCCTGAACTGCTTCGAGGGCATCAATTGCATTGGTCAAAATATTCATAAATACCTGGTTGATCTGTCCTGCATAGCATTCAACTTGGGGTAGATTGCCGTATTCTTTGACAAGCTGAATACCGGAACGATCCGGTTTGGCTTTCAGACGGTTTTGCAGGATCAGCAGCGTGCTATCGATGCCTTCATGAATATCGACAGTTTTCATCTCTGCCTCATCGAGACGAGAGAAGTTTCGTAAACTCAAGACTATTTCGCGGATGCGGTCAGCTCCTACCTTCATGGAAGATAGTATTTTAGGCAAGTCTTCAAGTAGGAAAACCAGGTCGATTTCTTCCGTCTGAGCTTGAATGGCGGCGGGTGGCTGGGGATAGTGTTCCTGGTAGAGATGAAGTAGGTTCAGCAGACTGAGCGTGTATGCAGTGGCGTAGGAGAGATTGCCGTAGATGAAGTTAACGGGGTTGTTAATTTCGTGGGCAACCCCCGCAACCAACTGCCCTAAAGAGGACATTTTTTCACTTTGAATCAGTTGAGCTTGGGCTTGCTTAAGTTCGCGCAAAGCGTGTTCAAGCTCAGCGGCTTTAGTTTGGGCAGTGCTAGCGGCATCGAGCTGCTGATTGTAAAGTTCAGCTTGGTTAATGGCGATCGCTAGCTGGTTGACAACCGCTGAGAGTAATTCCACCTCGCTGTCCGTCCAAGATTGCACTTGGCTGCGGCGATGACAAGCCAAGGCACCCAGTTCGCCACTCGGCGTCTGTATTGGCAGCGCCAGCGCCGACTGAGTGCCTGCAACGAGTAACGTTTGCTGAATCACCAGATCGTCCGTACTTTGCACTTCATCCATGCGGAACATTTCCAAATTCAGCATTTTTTCCTCAAACTTCGGAAAAAATCCCGCCGGATAGAAGCCAAGCCAACTCGCTTCGGTGGAAGTTCTCGCTTCCTTGACGATCTCCCAGCCGGGGGATAAGGGATCGGGGCGATACCAAGCGAAGGTGCATAACTCAATCCCCATCCGGCTTTGGATCGCCCCGACGGCAGTTTCCAGAATCGTATCCAGATCGAGGGTGTTCCGGATCTGGTTGGCTAGACGGTTGAGCAGTTCTTCTTGTTGGGCAAGTTGTCTAAATCGAGTTTCCGATAGTTGCAGAGCGACTTCAGCCTGCTTGCGTTCGGTGATGTCGGTGGAAATGCCGCAAATTGCATAAGGCATACCATTCTCGTCGTAAAGCGGAAACTTCATCGAAATGTAGGTGTGTAAGCTGTCGTCTTGAGGAATCACTTCCTCACTTTCTAAAGGAATCCCTGCCGCAAGTACCTTTTGATCGTTAGCTTGCATTGCCTCAGCGATTTTATAAGGCAAGAAATCGTAGTCTGTCTTCCCTTTGAGTGCCTCTGCATCCACGTTGAGCAAATTGGCACACTTGCGGTTCATCAAAATATTTCGACCTTGAATATCCTTGACGTAGATAGCGGCTGGGGAGTAATCCAGAATGGCTTGAAGCCGCTGTTCGCTCTCCCGCAGTGCGACTTCAGCTTGTTTGGCACTCGTGATGTTCCTGGCGGTGCCCGTGGTGCCGAGGATGTTTCCGGCGTCGTCCTTAGATGCGATCGCGTTGAAGCTCATCTGGATCGGCGTTCCATCTTTACGCAGATGCACCGTCTCGTATTGGAAATACGGCTCACCCTCCAGCAGGCGCAGATGTATCTGCCAGTTCTTCTCCACTTGTTCCGGTGGCTGGAAATCGCTGAACAAACGCCCCATCATTTCTTCGGGGTTGTACCCATGCATTTCTTTGACAGCAGAGTTCACAAATGTAAATCGCCCCTCTCTATCCACCGACCAAATCAAATCCTGAGAAGTCTCGACTAAATGGCGGTATCTTTTCTCACTCGCCTTCAGCGCCGCCTCTGTCTCTGCCCGGTAGGCGATCTCGCTTTGCAATTGCCCAATGGCAGCCCTTAATTCGCGGGTACGCTCCTCAACGCGGATTTCCAGCTCTTCTTTGGCTTTCTTGAGCGCTTCCTCTGCCTGTTTGCGCTGGGTAATTTCCCGTGCTACGCCAATTAAACCGATGACGTTCCCTTTGGGGTCGCGGTAGACGCTTTTTGTGGAAAGAACCGTCCGCGTAATCCCTCTGGTGAGTATCGTTTCCTCGACAATTTGAGTCACGCCCGTCGTCATGATTTGGCGGTCAGTCTCCATGACTGGATGTGCCAAGTCTGGTGGTAGTAACTCCGTGTCATCCTTGCCGATAATTTTCCCTTCCGGTCTGCCAAAGACAGTAGCACCTGCCGAGTTGATCATCAAATAGCGACCCTGAATATCCTTTACATAGATAGCATCGGGGGTGCCTTCAATCACTGTACACACGAGGCTGTAGCTGAATTCCAGTTCTTCTTTGGCTTTTTTCGTAGTTTCCTCCGTTCGCTTGCGCTGGGTGATGTCCGTGTGCGATCCCGCCATCCGAATCGCTTTACCATTGCCATCTCGCAGCGCTGCTCCCCGCGCTAAAATCCACCGATAGGAGCCATCTTTGTGCTGCAAGCGATGCTCTAATTCGTAATCAGAAGCTTGGCTATTTAAATAAGCTTGGACGGTAGCGATCGCGCGATCGCGCTCATTGGGATGCAGTCGTTTTTCCCACTCTTCAATCTGATTGGACAACTCATGCTCCTCATAGCCAAGCATACTCTTCCAACGAGGCGAAAAATATATCTCATTGGTTGCTAAATCCCAATCCCACAACCCATCTTTAGAACCTTGAACTGCTAAATCAAACCGTTCTCGGCTCTTACGCAACTCTTCTTCAGCAGCTTTGCGATCGGTGATATCTTCAAAAGTGCCAAGGATGCCTACTACGTTTCCTTCAGCATCATGAAGTGGAACCTTGTTAGTGTCCAGCCATGATTGTTTACCATCCGCCTTGAGAGCAGATTCGAGGATGTGATACTCAGGTGTATCCGTTTGCATAATCCTTGTGTCGCAGGCGCGGAAGAATTCGGTTTCCTCCTGCTTCCAGGGCAAGTCATAGTCTGTTTTGCCAACAATCTCCTCTGGATTATCAAAGCCAGATACTTGTGCAAAGTTACGATTGCAACCTAGGTAGACAAAATTTCTATCTTTCCAAAAGATAAATTGTGGGATGTTGTCCATGACTAGCTGAAGCATTTGTGGCGATTTCCTTAAATGCTCCTCAACGTGCCTGCGCTCAATAATTTCCGTTTCCAGGTGACGGTTAGCTATCTCCAATTGCGCTGGGCTAGGCAACGCTAGGGCTTTGGGAATTAGTGGCACTAAGCTAGCTGCTGTATAGACTGATATTCCAGCAGTTAGAGCTTTCATAAAACCAGCTACCCAATAAATCGGATGCCAAAGCGTCCACACTTCTATTAAATGAGTTGTGCCACAGGAAATAATAAAGGTTCCAAATAATAGAAATATCCCTGCGTAGGGTAAATCTTGTCGCTTTTGGACGAAGTAGAAGAGCGTTATGGGAATAGAGTAATAAGCAAGAGCGATTAGCACATCCGATGTGATATGCAGCCCTACCAACTCTGGCTTCCACAAGTAACAATGTCCGTGTGGAATAAAAGAGTCTGAACCCAAAAAAATCTGCAAAAGTTGCAGCATAATGCTCCTACTACGTGTTCCTACTTCCTGCCAAGGATGGGAAATTTATACAGTATAAAAAAACACAATTTAAATTCAGGCTCATTTTCTCAATCAGGGAATCTGAGAAGCCAAAATCCTACCTAGGGGATTATGTCTAGTAATTAAATTTTGTAATCCCAGCCTAGAACTACCACAACTGTAATTCTTCTAGAAAACACACTCTTATTCGCATAGCGATTTCCGTGATATTACCTACTCCACTTGAAAAAGATTTTAATATTAAACTATTGATAGATGTTGTTACTTGATGGTTGTGTTAAGTGAGGTTTCTGGCGTCAGGTTAGAAAATCTATAAATTAAATGGGAGTTCATTTGTCAAGAGAGCGATCGCTGAAAATCATCCAGAAAATCATCTACAAAATGCTCAATCGGAGTAGCTGCGGCGCTAACACACTCAAAACTGGGCTTTCTTGCTATAAAAAGAAGAATCACCTTCCGATAATCGTTCTGGGAATGCTGCGAAGGAAGGATAATGATTTTTAATTCGAGAGCGATCGCTATGGCTGGAATGCAGTGAGTAGCAACCGTTCGGCACCCTGGGGTAGATTGTAAAGCTATATTGCAACTCTTGTAAAAAGATTTAGAAATCTGCCAAGCCCGTGTCAGAACCTTAACCTAGAACTTTAAAGGAATGTTGCAAGGGAAACGTCATGGATAAAATGCAAAAGTATCGCTTCGTCTGTACTCTCTCCTTTGGCGATATCTATGGGCAAATCATTGTTTGGCTGATTGTCATATTCATTAGTCTGGCATCTGCACTAGCGCTGTGGAGTACCACTCGTCAACTTTACGCCCTAATGACTGTTGGACTCATCCTAGTGCTGTCTCTGCCCTTCTTGCTCTTTGCCTTCGTGACCACGTTGTTTAACCACATTGAGGTTTCTGCTATGGATATCGGGGACACCACTGAGACCGTCGGTGGCAGTTTACCCAACCAAAAACCTGCCCAAGTGACCAGTTGAAGAGTCATAAGTCCTTGGTCGGTCAGTTGCAAGAAGAAATGGCTAAGTGTTCAACGGACAAGTAAGGTTCCACAGCCGTGCTAGCCTACTGGCGTGGCACACTTAAAATAGTGCATCTGCTAGTAGGTTGGGTTGAGGTACGAAACCCAACACTCTCTAGAGAGAGAAATTTGGGTTTCCCTCCGTTCAACCCAAGCTACAAGCAGATGCACTTGCATTCTTCTGTGTCACGCCACTAACAACTGACAACTAACAAATTCAGGACTTACGCAAAGCTTATACATATAGCGTTTTTTCGGGTTCAATCCCCCTGGGAAAAGCCCTCAGATGTGGTGATGTGGCGTAAGTCCTGAAATTTATGAAGAACTTCCCCGCTTTGTGGTGGGGAAGTTTTTAATTGCGTCAGCATGAATATAAGAATTCCAAAGATCGGATCTAAAGATGCTTGAACACGATGTCGTCATTGTGGGAGGTGGATTAGCGGGGTGTCGCGCCGCCTTAGAGATTGCCCGCACCGACCCCAGCTTGGATGTGGCGCTAGTTGCCAAAACTCACCCGATTCGTTCCCATTCTGTCGCTGCTCAGGGGGGTATGGCGGCAACGCTGAAGAATGTAGACGCCGAAGACAGTTGGAAAGCCCACGCTTTTGACACCGTAAAGGGATCTGACTACCTGGCGGATCAGGATGCGGTGGAAATCCTCACCCGCGAGGCTCCAGACGTGGTAATCGACCTGGAACACATGGGAGTGTTGTTTTCCCGATTACCGGATGGTCGCATTGCCCAGAGGGCTTTTGGGGGACATTCTCATCGGCGCACTTGCTATGCAGCGGATAAGACGGGTCACGCCATTCTGCACGAACTGGTGAATAATCTCAGGCGTCACGGCGTCCGCATTTACGATGAGTGGTACGTGATGCAGCTGATTCTGGAAGACGCCCAGGCGAAGGGTGTGGTGATGTACCAGATTCTGGATGGGCGAATTGAGGTTGTGCGGGCGAAGGCGGTGATGTTCGCCACGGGTGGCTATGGGAGGGTATTCAATACCACCTCGAATGACTACGCCTCGACGGGGGATGGGTTGGCGATGTCTGCCCTCGCCGGGGTGCCGCTGGAAGATATGGAGTTTGTGCAGTTTCACCCGACGGGGTTGTATCCGGTGGGGGTGCTGATTTCGGAAGCAGTGCGGGGTGAAGGCGCGTATTTGATCAACGCCCAGGGCGATCGCTTTATGGCGACTTATGCCCCCAGTCGTATGGAACTCGCTCCCCGCGATATTACTTCACGAGCGATCGCGCGAGAAATTCGCGCTGGAAGGGGCGTTCATCCCGATGGCAGCGCCGGTGGCCCTTTTGTCTATCTCGACTTGCGCCACATGGGGCGAGAAAAAATTATGAGTCGGGTTCCCTTTGCCTGGGAAGAAGCTCACCGATTACTCAGCATCGACGCCGTAGATCAACCGATGCCCGTGCGCCCTACGGTTCACTATTCAATGGGCGGTATCCCTGTCAATACCAGCGGTCAGGTGCAAAGTGGCTCGGATGGTTTAATTGACGCTTTCTTTGCCGCTGGAGAAGCTGCTTGTGTCTCGGTTCACGGGGCAAATCGGCTGGGCAGTAATTCCCTGCTGGAGTGTATCGTTTATGGCAGAAGAACTGGGGCAGCGATCGCGCAATTTGTCCAAAACCGCAAGTTGCCAGAACTGGATGAGCAACCCTATCTCTTGGAAGCTTACTGCAAAATCCAAGCGCAACTAGAGCAATCGGGACAATACCGGATTAACCAAGTGCGTCAAGCCTTCCAAGACTGCATGACTGAGTATTGCGGCGTCTTCCGCAGCGAGGAATTGATGCGCGAAGGTTTGAGCAAGTTGCAACAAATTCAGCAGCAATCTCAGGATATCTACTTAGATGACAAGGGTAAACTCTGGAACACTGAAGTCATTGAGGCGCTGGAACTCCGCAGTTTGATTATTGTCGGACAAATGATTCTGACATCGGCGCTCAACCGTCAAGAAAGTCGAGGCGCTCATTACCGCGAAGATTATCCCCAGCGAGACGATGACAATTTCCTCAAGCACACGATGGCTTACTATTCTCCAGCCGGGATAGATTTGCGCGATCGCCCGGTGACGATTACCATGTTTGAGCCAAAGGAACGGAAGTATTGAGCGATTGGTAGGAAAGTTGGCAAGTTTAAATTGTCAACCTGCCGACTTTCAACCTGCCCACTTGGTGCTGGCTGCGAATGGCGGATATATTGCGATCGCCTGCCATAACACTTCCCAAACAAATTTATGTGAACTACCTACACTGACCTTGCGGTACAGTGTAGGCTTCCCAATTCATTGGGGATTGCCTCTATCTTCATGGATTTTTTACGTCCTGAAGACTTTGGTCTTACATCCCCTCCAAGGGCAGAAGAGCTAGTTCCTAACTCCAAAAGTCGCAATCCTTCATTTCTAATATTTATTGCAGCATTAA
>NZ_JBYCCT010000039.1:0-11296 GCF_057473865.1 Coleofasciculus sp. H7-1 | reverse complement strand
CAATTCGATTACTAATTCATTATCTCAGATTTGGAGATGTTCCAATTCCCTATCAAAATCAAAGAAATCATTTTCGGCTCCCCTCTCGCATTCTCGCTCGCATCATACCCTAATTCAGCAACGCCAAATAATCGAGGTTGAGCGTGAGCATTTCAATCAATCCGGCATCATCGGAAACATTGGCTTTTGTGCAGTGAGTGAAGAAGGGAAACCCAAGCGTATCAACGGCTAGGTGCCTTTTAATGCCATTGGTCGCTTTGTAAAAACAGAACCCCTTTGAATCGACACTCGCATTGCAAGTGTTCTTCACCGCTTGGGAATCAATGATGATTAACGTCGTCCACTGGGGCTTTTTTTTGACCTGTTCCCGCACTTTTTCATGCAAGGTCATCATCAGTGTCTCGCCAAGCGCCTGCCGCCCGCCACTGCTTGTAGTGCCAATAGACCGTCGAGTAAGGAGGAAAGTCTTTGGGTAAGTCTGCCCAATTACAGCCATTCTTCAGTTGATAGAGAATGCCATCGATGATCTCCCGCTTTGTCCAATCACCAGGTCGGGTTCGTTTCTTCTGCGGTAGGATCTGATGCAGCAGGGGTGCAAGAATCTCCCATTCTGCATCAGTGAGACTGCTGGAATATGCCATAGCGACTAGATTAGAGGGTGTAGGTGCCTACTTTCACCATTATAAAAGATGTCAAATGGGTTCTATAGAACCCATTTGACATCTCTTACCTAGATACAGTAGGGTCATTGCCAAACCCAAACACAGATGCCATGCCGTACTCTAGCAGCCTCACCGACGCAGAATGGACAATTCTTGAACCCTTACTCGCCAAGATATTACCGCAAAAGAAACGAACGAGACCGACGAATTGGACAAGGCGAGAACTGCTTGATGGAATGTTCTATCAACTGAAGAATGGTTGCAATTGGGAAGACTTGCCGAAAGATCTGCCGCCTTACTCCACAGTCTATTGGCACTACAAACAGTGGCGGGAAGCGGGAGCGATAGAGACACTGATGACGGTCTTGCACGGACAAGTGCGAGAACAAGTGAAAAAAAAGCCCAATGGACAACGTTGCTGATGATTGACTCGCAAGCGGTGAAGAATACCTGCAACGCGAGTGTCGAGTCAAAAGGATAAAAGCTTCTACAAAAGCACCAATGGCATCAAACGGCATCTTGCGGTCGATACTTTAGGCTTTCCGTTTTTCACCCACTGCACGAAAGCGAATGTCTCAGATGACCAGGGCTTAATCGAGATGTTGAGCCAGAACCTCGACTACTTTCGTGCCAAGCCCGTCAACATCCCAAAGATCACCATTCTGCTGGACAATGGCTATCACCCGGACACGCTGACCGTAGCCTTACAAGCCCTTTACCCGCAGATCATGACCAAGATTCTGTTTGAACTCGCACCCAAGCCGACTAAAGCGGAAAAAGCGGCGCAAGGGAAAACGGGATTTGTCGTGGTTGCAACGCGATGGGTGATAGAGCGATCCAATGCTTGGGTCGAACGCTGTAAGAGCTTAGTCAAGAACTTTGAGCGGACGCTCTCGCCATGCCACTGCCAAACTCAATCTCTGCTTTATCCGACTGATGCTCAAGCGTTTAGCGCATCGCTAGATGTCAAATGGGTTCTATACATCGGGAAACTTATATAGAACCCATTTGACATCTCTAAGAAGTTGCTAATCTCTTAATCATCAGCCTGACGAAACAAAGATTCAGCTTGGTGGTTGCATTCGGCAAGGTTCGCTCGAAGTTCTTCACTAAAATCTTACAACGCTCCATCCAAGCATTAGATCGTTCAATCACCCACCGAGCAATAGCTGGCACAAATCCAGACTTACCTTGGGCTGCTTTCTCTTGGTTAGAGGGTTTCGTTGAGCGCTCAAACTTAATCTTCTGCATGATCTGGGGATACACCTTCTCTAATTCTTGGGTGAGATGCTCTGGATGATAGCCGTGGTCTAACAAAATAGTAATCTTGGGAATGTTCATCGGTTTGGCACGAAAATACTTGATGTTTTGGGTCAACATCTCAATCAATCCCGCATCATCGGAAACACTGGCTTTTGTGCAGTGCGTGAAGAATGGAAAGCCTAACGTATCCACTGCCAGATGCCGTTTAATCCCGTTGGTGGCTTTGTAGAAGCAGAACCCTTTTGACTCCATACTCGCATTGCAAGTATTCTGGACTGCCTGCGAGTCAATGATGATCAACGTTGTCCACTTGGCTTTTTTTTTACTTGTTCGCGCACTTGCCCATGTAAAACGCTGATCAGCTTCTCAATGGCTCCAGCTTGGCGCCACTGCTTGTAGTGCCAGTAGACCGTCGAGTAGGGCGGTAGGTATGCAGGGCAGGTCTTCCCAATTGCAGCCATTCTTCAGTTAATAGAAGATGCCATCTAAGAGGTCTCGCTTTGTCCAGTTGGTGGGTCTCGTTCGTTTCTTCTGAGGCAGGATTTCAGCGAGTAACGGTTCAAGAAGATCCCACTCTCGGTCGGTTAAACTACTGGAGTACGGCATAAAGGCGGAATTAGGTGAGTTGCAATGACCCTACCTCATCCTCCTGAAAGATGTCAAATGGGTTCTATAAACTGCTCAATCTGGGTATCGTCAAAATCAGCCATTGCCACATCGCTAAAGCGACGAAACCCACTGCGATAGGCAGCCGTGCGGCAAGAGGCAATGAAGCGATTTTTATCGTAACGATCAACAAAATTCTGGATTTGACCGATTGCCTCATTTAAGTTTTTTGTTGGCACTTCATCTAAACCATCCAGCAAAATTAGCAACTTGCCTTGCTCTAATAATTTCTTCGTAGATTTTTCAGGTGAAGGAAAACCACAAGTGCGAAACTCATCAGTGATGACTTGCTCAATATTGATTTCACCTGTGTTAAATATTTTGAGTTCGATGAAAACAGGGATACAGGAGTGCTTAAAATTTCCCTTGTTGCCCTTCAGTGCTTCCAGCCCCATCCGCCGTAAAAATGTGGATTTTCCCGCTCCTGGCCCACCGATTACCATGAGATATTGCTTTTCGTTAGCAACTTTCAGCCCTTCTTGCTTACGGGTATCTTTAGACTGATAACTGCGCCTTTGAGCTTGGCGGTAAGCTTCTTCCAGGCTGTCAATTGTCTCAAATCGACAAATATCTTGCTTATCTAAAAACTGAACGCCAGTATAGACTGACTCCAAGGCTACAGGCTCCCGCATTCCCAACACTTTCAGGATGCCGTGACGCTCAGTATAGTTCTTGACATATTGCTTTGATGCGTTAAAAATTAGCTGCTTTTTTCCCTCATCTAGGCTTCCGCCTATCAAGCCGAGGAATTTACCCCCACCTTCCCAAACTGTTTTGATAACAACGCTAGCTAAACCTTTAATTGCTGCATCTACAACTATGGGTTCAAGTCCTGTCATAGGGGTATCGGAAAAATTAGTTTTAGTTATTTCTACAAGTCAGTCGCTGCTTTTTCCAGACTGCTAATACTGATGCATACGTTTTGATGCCACACGTTTGATCGAGTTTCGTTCCCACTCAGTCCGCCAGGGACTCAAGTCCCTGGCTCATAGCTAAAGTCGGTTGAAACCGACTATTTATAAGGTTGGCATTCCGTTTTAACGGAATGCCAGCTATTAGCCCGGAAATTGATTTCCGGGCGGGTATTGCAACCAATGAAACAACTGTGCTTCTCAAGGGAGGTTGGGGGGGATCAAAAACCTACCGACTTGCTACTTCAGCGGTTTCTGACTTCTGGGCAGATCCCTTTCCTAGCTGAATTAGCTCAATCTTGTAGCCATTTGGGTCTTCCACAAAGGCAATCACCGTCGAACCGTGCTTCATTGGTCCCGGTTCCCGCGACACTTTGCCGCCACGCGCCTTGATTTCGTTACAGGTGGCGTAAATATCATCAACGCCAAGAGCTATATGACCGTAGGCATCTCCCAGGTTATACTGCTCTACGCCCCAGTTGTAGGTTAGTTCCACAACGGTATGGTCAGATTCGTCGCCGTAACCCACAAATGCCAGCGTGAACTTCCCATCCGGATAATCTTTCCGACGCAGTAACTTCATGCCCAGCACGTCGCAGTAAAATTTCAAAGACTCTTCCAGGTTGCCGACTCGCAACATCGTATGTAGCATTCGCATCGTTTTGATCCCGAATTCCCTTTTAAGATGACGCTTGAGCGTCCGTTCAGGACGTATTCTATTTCAATCGCTGATAGGGATTTTTACAAAACAACCCACGTCACCATAGATACAATAATACATTCAGTCACGCCAGGTGTTTTCGACAAGGGATGAAAACCGCTATAACAAGCGGGCTAAAAAGTCTAAGGCTTGCTGATGTGTGAGACACTTGCAATTTTGCTATTGAAGGGTGAAACAGAATGATTAACACGCCAGATACTGCCATCGACGCCATTGTGGCTCGTGAAATTCTCGACTCGCGGGGGCGTCCGACAGTGGAAGCCGAAGTCTATCTGATCAACGGTGTGATGGGATTGGCTCAAGTTCCCAGCGGCGCTTCCACAGGGACTTTTGAAGCCCACGAACTGCGGGATGGGGATGCCAGCCGCTACGGTGGTAAAGGCGTCCTCCAAGCTGTCCAGAATGTCGAGGAGAAAATTGCTCCTGAGTTGTTGGAGATGGATGCGCTCGATCAGGTTTCGGTTGACCGCACGATGATTGAGCTGGATGGCTCGGAGAATAAATCGAATTTGGGAGCGAATGCCATCCTCGCCGTCTCGCTGGCAAACGCTAAGGCGGCGGCGGTGGCTCTGGAATTGCCGCTCTATCGCTATCTGGGTAGCCCATTATCTAATGTATTGCCGGTGCCGTTGATGAATGTAATCAATGGCGGTGCCCACGCGGATAATAACGTGGATTTCCAAGAGTTTATGATTGTGCCGGTTGGGGCGTCTTCGTTTAAGGAAGCGTTGCGTTGGGGTGCCGAGGTGTTTGCGGCTCTCAGCAAAGTTTTAAAGGACAAAAACTTGCTGACTGGAGTCGGCGATGAAGGCGGTTTTGCGCCTAATTTAGAGTCCAATCAAGCGGCTTTGGAACTATTGGTGGCGGCGATTGAGAAGGCTGGCTATAAACCCGGAGAAGAAGTGGCGCTGGCGCTAGATGTTGCTGCCAGTGAGTTTTATAAAGAAGGGCAGTATGTCTACGATGGCTCATCCCATTCCCCGGCTGACTTTATTGAGTATCTGGGTAAGTTGGTGGGACAGTATCCGATTGTCTCAATTGAGGACGGACTGCACGAAGAAGACTGGGAAAACTGGAAACTATTAACAGAGAAAATGGGCGATCGCGTTCAACTCATCGGCGACGATCTGTTTGTCACTAACCCTATCCGCCTGCAAAAAGGCATCGAGCAAGCCGCAGCTAACTCGATCCTGATTAAACTCAACCAAATTGGTTCTCTCACTGAAACTCTCGAAACGATTGAACTTGCTACTCGCAACGGATTCCGGTCAATCATCAGCCATCGCTCCGGCGAAACTGAAGACACCACAATTGCCGATTTAGCCGTAGCCACGAGAGCAGGTCAAATCAAAACAGGTTCGCTTTGCCGCAGCGAACGGGTGGCGAAATACAACCGACTGCTGCGAATTGAAGATGAATTAGGCGATCGCGCAGTCTATGCCGCTACGATTGGGCTAGGCCCCCGCTAAAGCAGATTAATTGGGGCAGTTTGTGCCAGCTTATCGGGTGGCTCGTCCAGGAACTCAGTCAATCTGTGCGTTGCTATAAAAGGATTAACCGACTTTTGCACAACTCAATATGAAACTAAAAATCCTGGCGATCGCCACCCTATTTGCTCCTCTGTCTGTGTCAGCAGCCGTCCGAGCCGAAGGGAACGCACAGTTACCTCAAATCCAACCCTGTGCTAACTGTCAGCTCATCGGCACTGCTAAGCCGGTTCTAGTCGCTCAAGAGGATTGGCAGGAGTTTTCTTCCTCTGAAGGAGGCTTTGTGGTGCTAATGCCGGGAACCCCGGAGGAGGAGACACAAACCGAAAAAACTGAAGACGGCGACTCTGAGCAGCATTTGTTTACAGTCGCTACGTCAGAGGGTGTGTTTTTAGTCTCCTATGCTGACTTCGCAAACGAGATCGCTCAGCTAGACTCTGAAGAACTCTTGGGTGCGGCGGCTGAGGGTTATTTGACGGATGGAGCGAAGTTAATAACTCAGCGCCCAATTTCGCTGGATGGAATTCCTGGCAGAGAAATTAAGTATGAAGATTCTGACGGTTCCATTGGTCAAGCCCGGATTTTTCTGGTGAAGCAGCGGCTGTATCAAGTCAGTACGCTTGGTTCAAACACCAACGATGTTCAAAAGTTTTTCGACTCATTTCAATTGATACCGTAATCAATACTTTTTATGTTTGAGACAACAGCTTTGCTGACGCCAACGAGTCTCGATCGGTAGCGATCGCCCGCGAACCAGTCAATTATTTTAGACACCCGTTTTCTAGACAAGAAAACGGGTTTTTGGTATGCCCCTAGTTATCCAATATTTTATTCAGCCGCTATTGGGTCGCGCGATCGCGTCAAATTTTTTCTCGCCGCAGCTAACTTCAGTAAGCTCCTCTCATCGCCAACGCCAGCCGCTTATTCGACTACTCCGAAAAACAGATCCCTCAGCCATCCAACTCAATACCCAAAAATCTGAAAGCAGATCCCTACGGATAAAAACTGAGTTGAGGTAAGCCTAGCGTTTCTTCCAGACCCAGCATCAAGTTGAGACACTGGAGAGCTTGACCAGCTTGACCTTTGATTAAATTATCAATGGCTGACATGACAATGACCCGATCGGTGCGGGGATCGACTTCGATGCCGATATAGCAAAGATTAGTACCGCAAGCCCATTTCGTTTGGGGGTAGATGCCGCCTGGTAATATTTTCACAAAAGGCGAAGCACGGTAGAAGGCTGAAAAGATAGTAATTAAGTCTTCTCGCACTAACCCCGGATCGCGCAAGTTGGCATAAACGGTTGCTAGAATCCCGCGCACCATTGGAATCAAGTGAGGGGTAAACTGCACTGTAACTTCGTGACCGGCGAGATCGCTACAAATTTGCTCAATTTCGGGGGTATGTCGGTGCCGTCCGCCAACACCATAAGCTCCTAGCGTATTATCTGCCTCAGCCAGCAACAAATTGGTTTTCGCTTGCCGTCCGCCGCCGGAGGTGCCAGATTTAGCGTCGATAATCGCAGTTTCTGGCAAGACTAACCCTTGCTTGAGTAGCGGCGAGAGTGCTAGCAAACTGGCGGTGGGATAGCAACCAGCGCAACCCACTAACTGGGCGTCGGCAATGCGATCGCGGTATAGTTCCGGTAAGCCGTAAACCGCTGTGGCTGCAACTTCTCGGTCTTGACGTTCTCCACCGTACCAAGTTTGATAGGTTTCCAGGTTGGAAAATCGGTAATCGGCGGATAAATCCAGCACCTTGCACCCCTTCGCCACTAGCGTCGGTGCCATCTGACAGGCAAGACCATTAGGCAAAGAGAGAAAAACGGCTTGACAGCGATTGGCAATAGTATCTAAATCAAGCGGTTCTATCTTCAAGTCAACGCGATCGCCTAAATGGGGGTAAAGGTCGGAAAACGGCTTTCCAGCGCTACTCTCGCCGCCTAAGTAAACCAGTTCGACCCCTGGATGCTCCATCAAGAGTCGTACAAGTTGCACACCACCATAGCCTGACGCGCCAACAATTCCAACAGGCACGCGCCCTAAATCACCCATGATGCTTGTTCCCTAAAAAGTTTAAATTTTAAACGCTCAGCGGTCAGCAAAGCGCAGTCAACCAAAGTCAGTACTGAGCGATAAGGATACGGCATTGCCATGCCCCTAATGATTGCTGAATATAACTTCTTTCTCATTGCTTATTCCTCAGTCCCTGATTGACTGACCAAACTCCTGAAACCCTTGAAAAATCGTAGGTTGGGTAGAGCGATAGCGTTACCCAACAAACTTTACCAGTGCTGGGTTTCGTGAACTCAACCCAGCCTACACATCCGAGATTTGTCAGGCAATCAGCCTCAGCCCTGCTAAAAGCTGATGGCTGAAAGCGACTTTTGCTGCATTGTAGTATTAAAACCAAGATTTGGTGGTAGAAATATCAGCGTAATCATTTAGGGTTACAAGGTTAGCTGCGGCGAATTCCAGGTTGGCTAGAGCAACCATTCGGGGATTGACCTAATTTTGTGGGAATTTATCCTTATAGAAAAGCACCGCTCAAATTGATAGTTTGGGCGGTGCTGCGTGGTCTAATTAGCGTTATAAATCAACATCATGACATATCGCGCTTCTCACTTGAACCAAATGCGGCAGAAGAACCTAACCCCCTAACTCTCTCTCAGTGAAGGGGAAAGGAGAAGGATTCCCCTCTCCCTTGATTTTTACTTATAGCAGGCAGTCCTAAATGATTCGTGAAGGCGACATCCTAGGGCAACTCTTACGAAGTCGGGGATCTGAAGGGCTGGCATCTCGCAACTCAAATAGGATTGCTATAGCAGTCCTATGGGATTTGTAAGATATATTTTAAACGAACCGTCTTAGCGATCGCGCTCAGCCATGCGCGTCAGCGCTAAGTAGATGGATCTAATATTTGTAGGATGGGTAGAGCATAAGCGTAGGCGCGTTCATGCCGTAAGGCTTTAGGCTTCAAGGGAGAGTAACCCATCAAACCCATTTTAGTGTTGGGTAACGTTGCCTCAACCATTCCCTACCTCAGATGCGCGAGTTTAATTATGTCTACCTACTTATAGAACACAGAAAAAAAGGAAAAAATAGAAAGAAGAAGATTTTACGAATCACTTAAAATTGCTCTATATACGTCTCAACTTAGTTATTTTTTCAGCATTTATAGGCTGCTATATTAAATTTATAGCCGTAAACTGTTCGCTGTGAAATGCCGGTATCTTAATGTAAATTGCTGTAAATCAAACCCATCAATGTATAATTTATTTAGTCAATTCCTTTTAATAATTCGGCGGGAGATACACTTAAAGCTTTTGCTAAGCGGACGATATTGACAAGGGAAACATTTCTCTCACCCCGTTCAATACCACCAATGTAAGTGCGGTGTAGCCCGGTCAGTTCTGCTAAGTTTTCCTGAGAAAGTTCGCGTGCCTTTCTCAATTTTCGGAGTTGTTTGCCAAATTTTTCGAGTTCGGAATTAGCCACCATGATTAAGAAAGAATGTTATTTTAGATGACGATAAGTCTACAGACGATAAGTATCAATTTAAGCGATCGCCCTCGAATCCGGGCGATCGCGCCGCTTGGGGGTGCCGACAGGCTACTATCAAAAAGAGATACTTGATGTATGGTTTATTGCTCTAATTAATCTGTGGAATTGTCTCAAAGCAAAGAAGCGCAAAATCACGCTTCTTCAACCCAACCGTTTAAATTTGACGCGATTGTCGCCGCCTTGGCAGACCTGAAGGCTGGGCGGGTAGTCGTGGTAGTAGATGATGAGAGCCGAGAAAACGAAGGCGACTTGATTGGCGCGGCTCAGTTTGCGACGCCCGACATGATTAATTTCATGGCGGTGAATGCACGAGGTCTGATTTGTCTGGCGCTGACAGGCGATCGCCTGGATGAACTGAATCTGCCCTTGATGGTTAGCAACAACACCGACAGCAACCAAACAGCCTTCACCGTCAGCATCGACGCTGCACCGAATATGGGAGTCCGGACTGGCATCTCAGCGGAGGACAGGGCGGTGACGATACAAGTCGCCCTCAACCCAGCTACCCAGCCCAATGACTTGCGCCGTCCCGGTCACATTTTTCCCTTGCGGGCGCGGGAAGGGGGTGTCCTGAAACGAGCAGGTCATACAGAAGCCGGAGTTGATTTGGCAAGATTGGCGGGATTGTACCCGGCTGCGGTAATCTGTGAAATTCAAAATCCCGATGGGTCGATGGCGCGGTTGCCAGAGTTAATCGAGTACGCCAAGACTCACCAACTGAAAATTATTAGCATTGCTGACTTAATTAGTTACCGCCTCAACCACGAACGGTTTGTCTGCCGCGAGACGATTGCTGAACTGCCCACTCAGTTTGGGAATTTTCAAATTTACGCCTACCGCAACAGCCTGGATCAATCCGAACACGTCGCAATTGTGAAGGGAGATCCAGCCGAGTTCTCAGACCACTCAGTGATGGTGCGGATGCACTCGGAATGCCTCACGGGTGACGCTTTGGGTTCCATGCGCTGCGACTGCCGAATGCAGCTACAAGCGGCGCTGAAAATGATCGAGAATGCAGGATCGGGGGTTGTGGTTTACCTGCGCCAAGAAGGGCGGGGAATTGGGCTGGTTAATAAATTGAAAGCTTACTCGTTGCAAGACATGGGGCTGGATACCGTCGAAGCAAACGAGCGCTTGGGTTTCCCTGCTGACTTGCGGGATTATGGGGTGGGGGCGCAAATTCTCAACGATCTGGGAGTGAAAAAAATTCGCCTGATCACGAATAATCCCCGCAAGATTGCGGGTTTAAAGGGGTATGGCTTGGAGGTGGTGGATCGGGTGCCGCTGTTGATTGAGGCGAATGATTATAATTCCATCTATCTGGCGACCAAAGCGAAAAAGCTGGGTCATCTGCTGTTGCAGACGTATTTAATCACCGTGGCGCTGCACTGGCAGGATGAACCGGAGTCAGTCACTAAGCGCTACGAACGATTAGAGAAACTGCGGCATTTGGCAAAAACTTACGATTTGTTGTTGCAGGAGGAAACGCGACCTGTTGCGATCGCTCTGTTCGGTACGCCATCGTTAACCGTTCACTTAGGTTTTGATCAATCCAATCTCGCGTCACCGGATTGGTATCAGCAGACAGGACATCCTTACGTCCAAGCGATCGCGCAAATTCTGGATGCTTTGAGCGCATGGCCTCAGTTAGAACGTCTGGAATTCATGGTTTCGACGGGAATAGACCCCCTGACAGGCTTACAAATCCAGCTAGACCGGCAGAACTTCTGTGCAAGTACGCTGCCTTCGTCTGTCTGCGACCATTTAGAAACACAAAAAATCTACAGCTTTCAGAGTGGGGAGGAATGAGGACTGAGGGCTGAGGACTGAGGGCTGAGGACTGAGGGGTGAGGGGTGAGGGGTGAGGGGTGAGAGATCGGAAGAGCGTGGGGAGGGGGAAGAGGGGAGAGCGCGGTGGGGGGCGGATATGACTATGAAAAATCTTAGCAATTCTATGTCTTTTAGTTCAGACATCATATTTATGTTAACGCAGTTTTTACTGCTGCCATATGTCTCTCTTTTG
>NZ_JBYCCT010000038.1:0-11946 GCF_057473865.1 Coleofasciculus sp. H7-1 | reverse complement strand
AGTCGCCCGCAATCTAGCTCTCAACCTGTATCGTGATTTAGGCTTTGACAACATGGCTCAAGCTCAGCGTCGTTGTGGGTTCAGCTTGAACCACTTGAAGTCAATCTTTAGAATGAAATAGCCCTGCGATGGTGTATACAACAAAATTGTTTGCATAATCCTGCAACCAGGTCGATGCTGAAAAAAAGTCTATGGGCAAGATTGAAGCAATGGCTTCAACAAGAGCGCAGAGTCCCGATCGCTTCGTCAGCTGTTGCAAGCTGCATCATTATCCTGCGGATGGCTGGGCTGTTTCAGTCTTGGGAGTTGGTAGCCTTAGACCAGTTGTTTCGTTTGCGTCCTCCAGAACCAATAGACGAGCGCGTGGTAATTGTCGAGATTAATGAAAAAGACTTACAGCAGGTGGGACAATGGCCCATTCCTGATGGGGTCATGGCAACTCTAGTCCAAAAATTAAATGCCTTCGAGCCACGGGTGATTGGTTTGGATATTTATCGCGATCTACCCGTACCACCCGGTCATGCAGAATTCATCAAAGCTGGTCAAACTATCCCTAACTTGATCGGGATTGAACTACTGAAACCGGAGAAAAGCTTGAGCGTCCCACCATCCTCAGTATTAAACCGTCTCAAGCAAGTTGGTTTTAATAATGTGGTCGTTGATGCTGATGGTAAGGTGCGCCGGAGCTTTTTATATGCACACGTAGATAATAAACTACATACAAGTTTTGCGCTCCAGTTGGCGTTGATTTATTTGAAGGAAAAAGGAATTACTCCGACTCCGTCGCGGGTGAACCCCGATTATCTACAGCTAGGGAAGGGCATCTTTCCAACCTTCAGGTCAAATGATGGCGCTTATGTGGCGGCTGATGCCAAGGGTTATCAAATATTAGCCAACTTTAAGCAACCCAATAGCTTTCAGATGGTTTCAATGATAGATGTTCTGGCAAATCGCGTACAACCCAGCCTTCTGCGCGATCGCATTGTTTTGATTGGTTCAACCGCACCCAGCCTTCAGGATTTTTTCTACACCCCTTACAGCAGCCGTCTCAAGCAAGGCGCACAAAGGATTTCAGGTGTCGAACTCCAAGCCAATTTTACCAGTGCAATCCTGAGCGCCGCCCTAGACGGACGCCCCTTAATCAACATCTGGCCCGATTTAGTGGAATCCTTGTGGATTTTGGTTTGGTCGTGGATAGGTGCCTATATCAGTTGGCGATTGCGTCTCCCTAGAAAGTCTGGTCTAAGTATTCTATTGGCTGGGGCTGGGTTGTTCGGTATTTCCTACCTCGCCCTTCTCGTCGGTTGGTGGATACCACTGATTCCTCCACTCCTGGGGCTTGTAGGATCTGCGATCGCGATCGTGAGTCATCTGGCTTATTTGGAGGAGGAGTTAAACCGCTCTAAAGAGTTTTTGCAGAAGGTGATTAATACCATCCCCGATCCAATTTTTGTCAAAGACAAAGAACATCGTTGGATTATTTTAAATCAGGCATATTGTAAATTTATTGGCTATCCTTTAGAAACTTTACTGGAAAAGTCTGCTTATGATTTTTTTCCTAAACATGAGGCTGAGGTTTTTTGGCAGCACAATGAGCAAGTGTTCCAAGGTGGTGAAGAGCAAGAAAATGAAGAAGAATTTACGGATATCTTTGGCACAACTCACCTAATCGCCACCAAGCGATCGCTCCACAAAGATGCTGCCGGTAATATCTTTTTAGTTGGGGTCATCCGAGACATCACTGAACGCAAGCGGATAGAAGAAGAGCTGAAGCAAACGGCGGCAGAGTTAATCCGTTCTAACGCCGAATTAAAGCTTTCAGAAGACCAAATGCGTCATCTGGCTTATCACGATCCGCTGACTGGTCTACCTAACCGCAAACAATTCTATGAACGCATGATTCAATCTCTAGAATGGGGTAGTAGTAATAATCAGTTGTTTGCTCTTTTGTTTCTTGATCTGGATGGCTTTAAGCAGGTTAATGACACACTCGGACATGACATGGGCGACTTGCTGTTGCGGATGGTTGCTCAACGACTCACGGGTTGCTTGCGCGGCAGCGATACCGTCTCGCGTTTGGGTGGTGACGAATTTACAGTAATTTTACCCGCAATTACTAGAGTGCAAGATGCTGCCAGAGTAGCAGAAAAGATTTTGTCAACCCTATCTCAGGCTTTCGTCCTCAACGGACATACTGTCGTTGTAACTGTCAGTATTGGTATTAGCACCTACCCTTTTAATGGCAATACCGTGGATACCTTAATTAAAAATGCCGACTCTGCTATGTACCGTGCTAAAGAACAAGGTCGGAATCGATTTGAGTTCTTCTGATACTATTTTTCTTTTGATGAGCTATTTGATCGCTATTAATCAATAAAATTGGAATTACTCATCAGTTTTTAGCCTGTTGCTACTAACTAATAATGAATAAGTAAGAACTAAGGATTGACAGTTCTCTATTCTTGCTTCCCGAAGATATATAGCAGGCATTTATAGAAGCAAGATCGGGTTTTGCAGCTTTTATAATACCATTTCACTTTATGCCTGCAACGGATACATCTATTGCCCCTCTTAAAAAGGGAGGCTGGGGGGATCTGATATGTAACCTGACAAAAGTGAAATGGTATAACACCATTCTGTCTTGAAAGCTTTGCTTAAAATTTGATAATTAATCCCCAAGACAGAGGCTTAATTATTTTTGATTTGATAATGCTCTTATCGAAACTACCAACGTAGAAAATATTAAGTTTGTTAGAAATTTCTGGATTGATTGCCAGGTGTATCGTTGAAAATACGGAACACTAAACTTGAAAATAAACGTTTAGTTGACCACTACCCAGAAGCGCCTGATATTCCCGGAAAATCGCTGGAACAACTTCAATAACCCTTGTTATGCGTACTTTTGCAAATTATAACTTTACATAATCTTTGTATAAGCTCAAGTTTTTATGAAGAGAATGTAAAGAAAAAGATTTGATAAAGGTAGTGGTTACTGAGGTTTTCAGTGGATATACTGATAATACTGGCACTCCCAAAAGTGGCATTCCCAAAAGTCTAGGAACTGTAACGGGTGTTATGAGTAATTACTTTCGACTCACAGGAACAGCAACTTTACTGATTGGATTGCAACTGTTCAGCCCCCAGATGGTGTCTGCCAGAATCGCCCCCAATCTTGCCAACAACAGCCTGTCTAACAGCTTCTGGAGCGCTACTAAGACCCATAATTTACTAAAGTCTGGTGGGGAAGCGAAAGCATTTCAACCGAAAGATAACGGTCCCCCCGGTGGTGATGGAACGGGTGCGGGAACGCGCTGAACCAGGTAAAGGTAAAAAGGTTAAATGAGCTGTTTAGTTTTGCAGTGGTGGAGATTTCCACCAATGGTTTTGTTGAACTAAGGTGTGGACTTGCCAGCTTGGCGAGGTTTGAGGGAAGTCAGTTCGGTAGTGTCCGCCTCGACTTTCTGTGCGAAAAGCAGCACTTTTGAGAATCAGATACGCTACATCTAGTAAGTTGTGAGTTTCTCCCCAAGTTCGCAGTTGCTGGTCGGCATCGGTTAAGTCGAAACTAGCACTCTGACCGGGGATTAAATTCATCAGGTACTGACTCAGAGACAGGGCAGCAAATTCTTGTTGCCAAACTTCGATTTGAGCGATCGCATTCTCTAAAACCACTTGCGATCGACAAATTCCAGCACTTTGCCACACTAAGCGCGGTAACTCTTGCCGTAAAGCTTCAATTTTGTCTCGCTCTATAGGATGACAGATGAAGGATGAGGGATGAGAGGGAGTCAAAGGGGAAATTTCTCCCATTCTCCCACTCTCCCCTTTTTCCTTGGTTTTTTCATCCTTCAGCTTTCCTGCTTCATCCTTTCGAGTCTTTCCTTCTTCCTTCTGGCTGCTTTCTAAATAAGCCAGTTGGGCACCAAACACCAAACATTCCAGCAGCGAATTACTGGCGAGACGATTGGCACCGTGAACGCCAGTACTGGCTGTTTCCCCAATCGCATATAAACCGGGAATCGAGGTGCGATTCATCAGATCGCTGGCGATGCCTCCCATCCAGTAATGGGCAGCTGGCGCAACCGGAACGGGTTCGTGAAAGACATCAATTCCCCACCGCTGACACACCTGGATAATGTTAGGGAAACGGTGGCGAATCTGTTCTTCTGGAATTGGGCGCAAATCCAAGAAAACGTGACCTGTAGCTATTTCGTCGGCAGCGATTTGCTGTAAGTGACTGAAAATCGCCCGACTGACCACATCTCTAGGTGCAAGTTCACCGGCTGGATGGTAATCAAAGGCAAATCGTCGTCCTTGGGAATCGACCAGATGAGCGCCTTCCCCCCGGACTGCTTCGCTAATCAAAAAACGAGGCGCACCCGGCTTGGTGAGGGCTGTAGGGTGAAATTGGACAAATTCTAAGTCTCGCAGGATAGCCCCGGCACGCCACGCGATCGCTACCCCATCTCCCGTACTTACCGATGGATTTGTCGTTTGAGCAAATACTTGACCGCCGCCACCTGTCGCCAGCACCACCGCACCCGCCCTTACCCAGCTAATCTGATTTTGGTAAACCAGGCAAATTCCCTGGCACTCGCCAGTTTCAGAATTGAGCCACAGACTCAGCGCAAATGCTTTGGAGATAACCTGGATATTCTGGCGGCGCAGCACTTGTTCGGTTAAGGTACTAACCATTGCTCGACCAGTTGTATCGGCAGCATGAAGCACGCGGGGACGAGAATGAGCCGCCTCTAAGGTCAAAGCTAGATGGGTTCCTTTGCGGTCAAAGGCGACGCCCATATCCACTAGCGAATCAATGCAGCGGGGTGCTTCCTCTACAAGAAACTGTACGGCTTCTTGGTTACACAAACCCGCGCCTGCCCGCATTGTATCCTCAACGTGCAGCGAAGGCGAGTCTGCCGGGTCGATTGCTGCCGCGATGCCGCCTTGTGCCCAGTCGCTGGCAGAAAGGGGCAGAGTATCTTTTGTAATCAAACCAACTTGATACGAGTCTGGCAAACAAAGCGCTGCATAAAGTCCTGCTGCACCAGCGCCTACTACCAAGACATCAAACTGGATGGGTATTTCCTGCTGGGGTAAAGATTCTAAGCTTATAGGGTTCAACGATAAGTTCCTTAATACTTCCACTCATAATAAATAACCCACTCCATTGAGGAGTGGGTGATGAAAACGAGTCGTTAGGGGCGAATGTTATTTTTATGGTCTAGATTCTGAGTGTACGGTGAGTTTAGCTCACCCGACTTGCGGAATCTTTTCCTTGATAGTCACGACTCAGCACGATTAGCCAATCGCTAAGTTTATGCTCAAAGGGCTATAGCAATCAGCACTTTAGTAGTAGCCGTTGTTATAGCGATCGCCACCTTCCACGAAGCTTGATTCTATTTCCGTCACCGTGAATTTATCCAGGTTAGCTTGGAGCCGTTCTTTTTGGCTGTCACTCAGCCCTGGAATTTCCAGGACATCTTCTACCTTCTTGTAAGGTGCATTATCGACAACTTTGCTAGCCAGAGTGGGGTATAGCCCTGGATATTGCCGAAACGCTCGCACGTTGGTATTGTTCAAGTCAATCTTTTTCCCAAACTCGGTGGCTAGCTTATCGTCCGCCCGATTCCGCAGGGGTGCCTCGACTGCTGCCAACACTGATGAAGAGTGCAGTGCCACACCCGTCAAATCGGCTGCAATAGCGCTTTTGGGCAGCCCCATCCATCCCAAGCAGCTCACCAACATAGCCAACACTGTCAGCAGACGAACCAATGGTTTCATAAACTTAAATCCTCCTGACACAGCATGATTGAGGGTACCATGTCCTCAACTATTAGTTTAATTTTTGTTTTCTATCCTCTCATCTTATTACCTCTAGGTACCCACTCCACCTCGATGGAACAATTGGAAGTTGGCTATTTTGCCCAAATCTTAATAAAGAGCTAAACTCCGACCGGGAAACTGGGGTTTTGTGGCAAGATAGAAGATTGTTCCTCAAGGTAGTTCACAGGAAATCGTATATGGTTCTTAGATTAGGCGACCAGGTACCCGACTTCACTCAGGATTCTACAGACGGCAAAATCAACTTTTATGAGTGGGCTGGCGATAGCTGGGTAGTGCTATTTTCTCACCCCGCAGACTTCACGCCCGTTTGCACCACAGAACTTGGCGAAGTCGCCCGTCTCAAGCCAGAATTTGACAAGCGCAACGTTAAGGCGATCGCCCTCAGCGTCGATGATGTTAATTCCCACAAAGGCTGGGTTGGTGATATCGAAGAAACTCAGAATGTTGGTCTTAACTACCCCATTCTGGCAGATCCGGATAAGAAGGTTTCTGATCTTTACGATATGATCCACCCCAACGCCGCCAACACCGTCACGGTAAGATCGGTCTTTGTCATCGATCCCAAGAAGAAACTGCGTCTCACCTTCACCTACCCCCCCAGCACCGGACGTAACTTCGATGAATTGCTGCGGGTAATTGATTCGCTGCAACTGACGGATAACTACAGCGTAGCCACTCCAGTTAACTGGAAAGAGGGAGACGATTGTGTAATCGTTCCTTCACTTAAAGATCCGGAAGTGTTAAAAGAGAAATTCCCTAAGGGGTACACCGAAATCAAGCCTTACCTGCGGATGACTCCCCAACCGGACAAATAGTTTTGAGTGGGTAAGTGAGCGATCGCTCACTAGACAATTAACCATAGCCTGATGGGTTGAACGCTAATCATCCGTCAGGCTATTTTCATGAGTTTGGGTGAGCCAACAGTAAAATTTTGTAGTAGGTAGGTATTGCCACTCTAACCGATCGAGGAAATCCAGAATGCTTTCTTCTCCCCTAGTTGTGCGAATTCCGCCATCAATGCTAATGACAGACGAGCAGTTTTTTGAGTTGTGTCAAGTTAATCGTGACTTACACATTGAACGTAATAAAACTGGAGAAATATCAATTATGCCCCCTACTGGTTCAGAAACAGGAAACCGAGATGCCAGAATCATCCAGCAGTTGATGAATTGGGCAGATGAAGACGGAACTGGCATTGCCTTTTCTTCAAGCACGGGATTTATTCTATCAACGGGTGCAGAAAGGTCGCCGGATGCTTCGTGGATGAAACTAGAAAGATGGAATACATTATCGCCAGAACAACAACAAAAATTTGCCCCCATTTGCCCAGATTTTGTGATTGAACTGATGTCACCTAGCGATAATTTAAAGCCTTTGCAAGAAAAAATGCTCGAATACAGGAGCGAGGCAGGATTCCAGCTAGGTTGGCTGATTGACCGGAAAAACCGCCAAGTTTATATTTATCGTCCCGGTCAAGAAGTGGAATGTCTAGACAATCCCGCAACTGTAAGTGGCGATCGCGTTTTACCTGGATTTGTCCTCAATATGAGTAAAGTTTGGTAAGAGTCGATGCAGGCGATCGCTGGGTGTAAAAAAAGTGAGGAAATAAATTATGCTGTCATCTCCGATTGTTTTGCGGATGCCATCAGAATTTCAAATGACAGAGGAGCAGTTTTTTGAGTTCTGTCAGATTAACCGCGACTTACGCATTGAGCGTAATCAATTTGGAGAAATATCAATTATGCCCCCCACAGGCTCAGAAACTGGAAACCGCAACTTTAATATAGCTTTGCAGCTAGGAATTTGGGCAGAGCAAGATAAAACGGGTATCTGTTTTGATTCCAGCGCCGGATTTAAGCTATCAACAGGTGCAGAAAGGTCGCCTGATGCTGCGTGGATGAAACTGGAACGCTGGAATACATTATCGCCAGAACAACAACAAAAATTTGCCCCCATTTGCCCAGATTTTGTGATTGAACTGATGTCACCTAGCGATAATTTAAAGCCTTTGCAAGAAAAAATGCTCGAATACAGGAGCGAGGCAGGATTCCAGCTAGGTTGGCTGATTGACCGGAAAAACCGCCAAGTTTATATTTATCGTCCCGGTCAAGAAGTGGAATGTCTAGACAATCCCGCAACTGTAAGTGGCGATCGCGTTTTACCTGGATTTGTCCTCAATATGAGTAAAGTTTGGTAAGAGTCGATGCAGGCGATCGCGTGTAAAAAAAGTGAGGAAATAAATTATGCTGTCATCTCCGATTGTTTTGCGGATGCCATCAGAATTTCAAATGACAGAGGAGCAGTTTTTTGAGTTCTGTCAAATCAACAGTGACTTAAGCATTGAGCGTAATCAATTTGGAGAAATATCAATTATGCCCCCCACAGGCGGAACAACAGGCAATCGTAGCGGTAGTATATTCGGAGAGCTATATATTTGGGCAAAGCAAGACGGAACGGGTATTTGTTTTGACTCCAGCACGGGATTTAAGCTATCAACAGGTGCAGAAAGGTCGCCGGATGCTTCGTGGATGAAACTTGAAAGATGGAATGCTCTGTCTCCAGAACAACAGGAAAAATTTGCTCCCATCTGTCCAGATTTTGTAGTGGAACTTAGGTCGCCTTCTGATAATCTTCAGCCTTTGAAGGAAAAAATGCTCGAATACATGAAGGAAGATGGAGTACAACTAGGCTGGCTGATTGACCGAAAAAACCGCCAAGTCTATATTTATCGTCCCGGTCAAGAAGTGGAATGTTTAGAGAATCCCGCAACTGTAAGTGGCGATCGCGTTTTACCTGGATTTGTCCTCAATATGAGTAAAGTTTGGTAAGAGTCGATGCAGGCGATCGCTTGTAAAAAAATTGAGGAAATAAATTATGCTGTCATCTCCGATTGTTTTGCGGATGCCACCAGAATTTCAAATGACAGACGAGCAGTTTTTTGAGTTCTGTCAGATTAACCGCGACTTACGCATTGAGCGTAATCAATTTGGAGAAATATCAATTATGCCCCCCACAGGCTCAGAAACAGGAAACAGAGAAGGTAATTTATTTGGGCAGCTATGGGTATGGTCAGAACAAGATGGCACAGGTATAACTTTTAGTTCCAGCACGGGGTTTATTCTATCAACGGGTGCAGAAAGGTCGCCTGATGCTTCTTGGATGAAACTGGAACGCTGGAATACATTATCGCCAGAACAACAACAAAAGTTTGCCCCCATTTGCCCGGATTTTGTGATTGAACTTAGGTCAGCTTCGGACAACTTAAAGCCTTTGAAGGACAAAATGCTCGAATACGCGAGTGAGGCAGGATTTCAGCTAGGTTGGCTAATTGACCGGAAAAACCTCCAAGTCTATATTTATCGTCCCGGTCAAGAAGTGGAATGTCTAGACAATCCCGCAACTGTAAGTGGCGATCGCGTTTTACCTGGATTTGTCCTCAATATGAGTAAAGTTTGGTAAGAGTCGAGTCCTACTACCGCGATAAGCCAAAATTTTTATAAGGAAGAACTTAGGTAATTTCAGTATGGATATCAAAAAGGGTTTTGTAGAAACAGTTGGCAACACGCCGCTAATCCGCTTAAACAACTTCAGCGATGAAACAGGTTGTGAAATCCTGGGAAAAGCAGAATTTCTCAATCCAGGCGGTTCTGTGAAAGACCGCGCTGCACTTTACATTATTGAAGATGCCGAAAAAAAAGGCTTGCTCAAACCTGGCGGTACAGTCGTTGAGGGAACCGCTGGGAACACCGGCATCGGTTTAGCTCATATTTGCAACGCCAAGGGCTACAAATGCCTGATTATCATCCCAGATACCCAGTCCCAAGAAAAGATGGATGCTTTGAGGACGCTTGGCGCAGAAGTCCGTCCCGTTCCAGCCGTACCTTACAGCAACCCCAACAACTATGTGAGGCTCTCCGGCAAAATTGCGTCTGAGATGGAAAACGCGATTTGGGCGAATCAATTTGATAACTTAGCGAATCGACAAGCGCATTATGAAACTACCGCTAAAGAAATCTGGGAACAAACGGACGGTAAAGTTGATGCTTGGGTTACAGCCACGGGGACTGGCGGCACCTTAGCTGGTGTAGCGATGTACCTGAAAGAAAAAAATCCTGCTGTTAAAACCGTCTTAGCAGACCCGATGGGTAGCGCCCTCTACAGTTATATCAAGACGGGTGAAACGAAGAGTGAGGGCAGCTCAATTACAGAAGGGATTGGCAATAGCCGCGTCACCGCCAACATGGAAGGCGTACCCATAGACGATGCTATCCAAATTGATGACACTGAAGCTGTGCGGGTTGTCTACAGACTGCTGAGAGAGGAAGGACTGTTTCTGGGTGGCTCCACAGGAATTAATGTGGGAGCAGCAGTAGAACTCGCTAAGCAGATGGGGCCAGGTCATACGATTGTGACCATCCTCTGCGATAGCGGCGCTCGTTATCAGTCGCGGCTGTTTAATCGGGAATGGCTGGCATCGAAGGGACTTTCACCAGATTAGAAAGGCAGCAGAGGGGAGGCGGTGAGAATTTTCACCGACTACCTACCCTCAGCACTTAGTAGTTTTTATCTAACCATTGCCAGCATCTGGTGCAAGTGCCAGTTCCTTCCACAGCAAGAGCGGCTACGTAGTCGAGTTCCGGTTTCAGTTCCTGGAGTGACCAGCGATCGCTTTCTATGCGATCGCCTTCAATGCTCAGCAGCATCGCTGGTTCCCCTGGAGCCAGCGTTACCTCAATTTGATCCAGAGGTCGAGCCAGTCCTTCTCCAATTGCTTTTAGATAAGCTTCTTTGCGAGTCCAAGCGTTTAAAAATGCTTCCTGCTTCTGAGAAGCAGGTAAGGCACGCAAAACGGCATTTTCTCGCGCCGAAAAGAATCGTTTAGCGATCGCTTCAACTTCGGCAACAGAACGAATATATTCAACATCGACACCGATCTGGCGATCGCGTGTTATTGCATACAGGCAGATATCCTGAGAGTGAGATAAATTAAAACGAAGGCTACTTTCTCCGTGTGTTGCCGCCAGCGCTGGCTTGCCACGGGAGCCATAGCAAAATTGCACCTCGACTGGATTGATTTCTAAGTAGTAACCCAGAATTGTCCTGAGCAGACTCCGCCCGACGATGAAACGCTTCCGATCCCGCTCAAAGTAGAAACGCTCGGCTCTTACTTGCTCATCTTCAGAAAGTATTTGTTGCAGATGCTGAACGTGAAATGCCGATTGGTCGAGGGAAGCACGCCAGATATGGACATCATTGCTCGATAGCACTAAGTCGGTTGGTGGAGGAAGCCACACACAATCAATATCAGTCATCAGTCTGAGCCATCAATCTAAGCCTGCGATCCAACTCCAACGCTGCGCCATTTTGAGTCCGGAGAATTACTGAAGGAAAGCTTCTGTCTCAGCGTGCCATCAACACTGAAACCGAACAAGCTGACAAGAACTCTTAAGCATTTTCTCGGACTCGATCCAATACAGTTTGCTTAACTCTCTTTCTTTTCTAGGAGACGCGATTCGCGCTGCTAAAGCTGCTAAAGCTGCTAAAGAAGTCTGGCTCTCCGACTGCGCCCTCTGCATTATACTTTCACGCATCAGAACGCACCAGAGCGCTTAGATTGGCACTGCTTGCCTTCACCGGGTATTTCTCCTTGCTTGTGGTGCGGAGGTAAGCGATACGCCAAGGACGCTACGGGTAGATTTGTCGAGAAGTAACCTATCCCTTATCCTTTGAAAAAACTAGCTACTCTGAGTAAGTATAGCCGTCTCTATTTTTTGTAAACAAAAATACACTTTGTCGCAAATTTGTTATAAATCTTGACAAATATATAAAAAATTTATATATCGCTTATAGCTAATACAAGGCGTAGTCAAAAAATTGGCTGAATATAGATTTCAGAAAGTTACCTCAGCATAGGCTTTCGGCTCCTTACCAGTAAAGGGGTTCAGCTCTTTTTGCCATCTGACAAGCTATAACCCTCTTCTGTCACTTTCCGGGATAAGCAAGTAGTAAATAAGCTAAATTATCCAGAAGCATAACCAGGTTTAAATTGATTCATTGCTGCAATTAAATGATTGAATCCCAGCAATAAATGTGAATTAT
>NZ_JBYCCT010000037.1:0-12141 GCF_057473865.1 Coleofasciculus sp. H7-1 | reverse complement strand
TTCTGACCATTTTTATTAATATGAGTTGACTGACATTCAGGGCATTGCATAATATTGCATCTTAATGAGTGTTTTTTTTGGCGCTCGCACGCTCGCTCGCTTTATCATACCCTAATTCAGCAACGCCTTAAAGCGCAAACAGCAACAGAAAGCTACAGTTAAAGTATAGAATAACAATCTCCACTGAATACAAACCTATTTTTTTCACTGCTGTGCCTTCCATGATGAAAGTACGGCAGCTTTTTACTTTGAGTTTCTAAAAAGTGCGAACTGACTTTTTGGAGCGCTTCGCTATCGCCCATCCCTAATCAACTCAGGCAAGTATAGAGAAGAGCGATCGCTCAATTGTCTAATATAGCAATCCTATTTGATTTGCGAACCTCTGTAGAGACGCGATTAATCGCGTCTCTACTCGCTATCGCACTTATTTTAACCTTTTAACCAGTAGAGGACAGCATCCTTGCGCCACTCTATTGGGTAGAATTTGCCCCCAGTTGAAGAGCATAGAGGTTGGCATAGATACCTTGTTGGGCGATGAGTGCTGCGTGAGTGCCTCGTTCTACAATTTGTCCCTGCTGAATCACTAACACTTGATCGGCTTGCGTCACTGTGCTGAGGCGGTGGGCAATCACAAAGCTGGTACGATTTTGGAGTAGACGAGCGATCGCATCCTGCACCAGCGCTTCTGTGCGAGTATCAATACTACTGGTAGCTTCATCCAGAATCAAAATTCGGGGGTTGATTAATACAGCACGCGCAATACTTACCAGCTGTCGTTGTCCTTGGCTGAGAGGCGCACCCCGTTCTCCCAATTGAGTCGCGTATCCTTGCGGTAATGAAATGATAAATTCATGCACGTTGGCTAATTGTGCTGCTGCTTCAATATCGGCTTGCGTTGCGTGGGGACAGCCGAAAGCAATATTTTCCGCAACTGTACCGCTGAACAAAATATTGTCTTGCAAAACAATACCAATTTGACGGCGCAAACTTGCCTGCGTCACTCTCCGCACATCAATCCCATCAACTTTAACTGCGCCGCCAGACACATCGTAGAAGCGCAGAATTAAGTTAATAATCGTACTTTTACCCGCTCCGGTTGGTCCTACCAATGCAATCATCTGTCCCGGTTGAGCGTGCAAATTCACCCCTTTGAGTACCAATTGAGTAGGGGTATAGCCAAATGTCACCTCTTCAAACCGCACCTCACCTTGAATAGGCCGCATCTCAGTAGCATTAGGTGCGTCGTTAAGTTGCGAAGGTTCATCTAACAGCAGAAAGATCCGCTCCAAACCTGCCATCGCCGATTGAGCTTGCGTATAAAACTGGCTGAGAATTTGGATAGGGCGAAAGAACTGCTGAACGTACAGTAAAAAGGAAGTCACAACCCCCACGGTTGCGGCTCCTGTCACCGCCAGATAGCCTCCATACGCCAGCACTGCGGCGGTGGCTAATGTGTTGAGAAAATCAATCGACGGCAAAAATGCGGCGGTAATTGCCACTGCTTGGACGTTGGCATCACGATTGGCTGCGTTTACAACATCAAACTCTTCAATATTGAGTTGGATGCGATTGAATGCTTGTGCTTCCCGGACACTGCTGATACCTTCTTCTAGCTTGGCGGAAAGATCGCCGATTGTCTGTCGCGTGACGCGAAATCTCGCTCTTGCCCAGCGAGAAAACAAGCCAGTCGTGAAAATCATCAGTGGCACAGCTAAATTGCTCAGCAAGCCAAGTTTCAGATCGATCGAGAGCATCGCAATAATAATGCCAACTAAGCTGAATGTGTTGCCCAACATTTGAGCAATCGTCTGTCCAAATGCTTGATTAACTGTATTGACATCATTCAGCAAGCGGCTCATCAAATCACCCGCTTCGCTGCGATCGAAAAAGCTGATCGGAAGGCTTTGGATTTTGATAAAAATATCTTGCCGCAGTTGAGCCAGTACGCGCTGCACGATCGAACCAACCCGCACAATCTGTCCCCGAATAGCCCAAACACCGAGGATGTAGATTAGTCCCAGTACGCCCAACATCAATAGCAATCCCCGCAGATTTCCCCGTGCAATCAGATTGTCAATAGACCAACCAATCAAGAAGGGACCGATGGATTGCGTTGCAGCACCAAGCGCCACTAAGGTTAAGGCAATTGGAATTTCTTTACGATAGGGTCGGAGATACTGCAAAAAGCGCCGCAAAGTTGAGAGTTGCTGACTCGCTTTTTGATCTGATGCGACAACGGGAGCCAAACTTCTCATTGCTACTCCTTGCAACTAACTTCTTAACGATACACTTCGTCAACCTTTCTGTTCTTTTAACAAACTTTTCTGCCCCTCAAGGCGATCGCGCAAGCCTCTTTAATTGGCTTGACGCCATTACCTAAATTGCTCAACTTTCAATCGTTCGCTGCACCTGCGACTCCAAAATTGCACCGTAAAGTGGACTATTTTGCATCAACTGTTCATGGGTTCCTTGCGCTACCAATCGTCCTTTATCCATCAACAAAATGCGATCGGCATTCCGCACGGTACTAATGCGTTGGGCGATCGCAAAGGTCGTGCAAGCCTTTTGGCGCATCAGGTTATCGAGTTCCTCCTGAATCTGAGCGGCAGTTCTGGCATCTACGGCAGAGGTGCTGTCATCTAGGATGAGAATGCTGTAATCTGTCAGCAATGTGCGGGCGATCGCTATCCGTTGCTTTTGTCCGCCAGATAAACCTACACCCCTTTCCCCGACAATCGTTTCGTAACCATCGGGCAAGCTGGTAATAAAGTCGTGCATTTGCGTGGCTTTTGCGACTTCAATCACTTGCTCTAAGGTGGCATCAGGTTTGGCATAAGCAATATTCTCGCGGATGGTGCCAGAGAATAGCGTGGTTTCCTGAAATACGATGCCAATATGCGATCGCAAACTTGTCAGGGTGAAGTCTCGCACATCTCGTCCATCAATCCGAACTGACCCCGCCGTGACATCATAGAAGCGCGGAATCAGGTTGATAATTGTGCTTTTCCCAGAACCTGTCATCCCCAGAATGGCGATCAGTTCTTTGGGTTTAGTTTCAAAGGAAATGCTTTTAAGCGCTTCTGTAGAGGCTCCTGGATAGCGGAAAGAGACATTTTCAAAGGTAATTCTACCGCCGCAGGTTTTAAAGGGGATAGCATCAGGGCGATCGCTAATTTCAATCTTGGCATCCACCACTTCATAGACTCGTTCGGCAGATGCTGCTGCTTGCGCGATCGCGGGAGCCGCAAATCCTATCAATAAAACAGGTTGAAGAATTAACAGCAAGTAAGAGTTAAACGCCACCAATTCCCCAATTGAAAACCGATTTTCAATGACCTCTGCACCCCCATAGCCGATGACAACTACCGTCACCAAGTTACTTAGCAAAAAGATGAACGGAAAAGTGTTGCGGATGGCGCGAATGGTCTTCATGTTTGTCTCGATCAAAGCATCATTCAGCGTCGTGTAACGCTTTTTTTCTGCTGATTCTCGGACAAACGCTTTCACCACTCGCACACCCAACAAGTTCTCTTGCAATACAGTATTAAGATTGCCTAGTTGCTCCTGAACCTGCCCGAACAACTGGCTATTTTTGCTAAAAAACTGCGCCAACAACCAGCCTGAGATTGGCACGACTGTTAGCGTAATCAGCGCTAGTTGCCAGTTCATTAACAGCAAGATTGTAGCGATGCTTACAAGTGTTAGGACACCACCGATCACCTGCATCAGGCTTGTACTCAGGAACGTGCGGATTTGTTCAATATCGCTAGTGACGCGAGTCAGTAGTTGAGAAGTCTGGGATTGATCGTGGTAGCTGAAACTGAGGTTTTGAATCTTACTGAAAATCTTGTTCCGCAAATCGTAGGCAACACCCTGAGAGGCTGATTCTGCCCAAAAGCTTTGTCCAAAGTTAAATAACCCGCGCGCGATCGCCGCAACGACCATCCATCCAGCGCTGTAGAATACAATTTGGAGGTTTTGTCGGGCAATACCTCCATCAATTCCCCAGCGAAATAGTTGAGGAGTGACGGCATAAGCAGCCGTTAAGAGCAACGAGCTGAGCAACGCCCCCAGCGAGATCCCACGGTAGGCGCTTAAACTTCCCAGCACGCGCTGAAGTGGCTGCATTGATGACTTGTTCTGGAGTTCTGATTGCTGAACCAATAGAATTCACCCTTCTGTATTTAGAAAAGCCTCTCTCCTTATAAGAGAAAGGTCATGCACTGTACTGCACCCAACTGAGAACCGCTATATATGCGATCGCGCGTTGCGTAGAAAAAGTCAGTTCGCCAGCTTTTCTGGTCGTCACACGCTCAAAACATTATACTGAGTGACTTAAACTCTAGCGATCGCTTTCACTTTCCCCAATTTGTCGGAGATAAAAACTTTATGTATTCTTAATTTATGCACAAATCAGTGATTGTACGGTGAACACTTGGGATTTCAAAAATGTACGGTGGAGTGAGATGTATCAAAAATATCAAAATGTAGTTTACGTAACCAGCTCTATTAGAAGAGCATAAATCTAACCTTGTATCGGTTGATTTAAAGGAAAAATAAATCTCTGTAGCTCCCGAATTCCAGATATTATTCTGCCAGAATACCTAGTAAGTAATTTATTAACTTTCAACCCTTGTTCAGCATCTATGAAACTCAATCGCAAACTTACCCTGTATTCCTTCCTAGCTCAGTTCGGATGGCTTCAGAAAAGTTATACCGCCAAAATTATGTTGGTGGCATTTTTAGGCACTCACGTACCACTTTTAACCTTACTGCTCACTTTCGTTATCTCAAACTCTTATTCCTGGGAAATGACAGTGCGAGTGATGGTTATTGCTCTGTTGGCTACCTTAGCGGGTACAGCAGCCACTATCTATGCACTACACCACCTCCTCTCCTCGCCCCAGTCATTTTGACATCTGCTGCATTGCAAGACTATTTGAATACCAAAAAATTACCCGAACTGCCCACACAATTTGCCGATGAAGCAGGCACATTAATGGCAGATACCTCGCAAACTCTTCATAAATTAGATGAATTAATTCATTACATCAGCAACTACGATGAACTGACTGGATTACCCAATCGAGATTTATTCCGCGATCGCTTGCATCAGACAGTATCCCAATCTCAAAACGACCAGCAGCTGGTAGCGTTGCTTTTACTGGGTATCGACGATTTCACTGACATGAGTCATACATTGAATCGGGAAACATTAAATTTGCTGTTAAGAGCAGCTGCCCAGCGTTTGACAACCTGTATGAGTCAAACAGATATTCTGGCTCATGTGAGTGGAGATGAATTTGCGATCGCTCTGACGGAAATTCCCTCCTTTGAGAGCGCGATCAAGCTATCCCAGTTGGTAGTAAGTATGCTGGCAAAACCCTTCTTTTTAGAGGGTAACTCGATTCGGATTACAGCCAGTATTGGTATCGCAATTAATGACCTAGAAGATCGCAATGGTGTGGATAAACTGTTGCAACAGGCTCGTCTGGCGCTATATCAGGCGAAGCAACAAGGACGTAGCCAATATCAGTTCTATTCGCCAGAAATTAATGCTCAGTTGCAAGAACGACTAGCGTTAGAAAATGAATTACATGGAGCGGTTAATCGCAACGAAATGGTGGTTTATTACCAACCCTTGATTGATTTGCACAGCAGACAAATCACGGCAATGGAAGCACTTGTTCGCTGGCAACATCCCACCCAAGGTTTGGTTTCTCCAGCCAAGTTTATTCCCATTGCAGAAGCCAATGGTTCGATCGTGCAAATTGGGGAATGGGTTTTACGAACTGCCTGCGCCCAAACTCGTGCTTGGCACCTTGCCGGACTCCCTCCAATTCGTATATCGGTGAATCTGTCAGCTCGACAGTTTGAACAACCGAATCTAGTCGAAGTCGTCAGCCAAATCCTTGAGGAAACCGGACTAACAGCATCTTACCTGGAACTGGAAGTGACTGAAAGCTTGCTGATGGGGGACGTTCAGCGATCTGTTAAAACCCTAGAACAATTACGATCGCTGGGCATATTGCTGGCTTTAGATGACTTCGGCACCGGCTATTCCTCTCTGAACTATTTAAAGCGCTTTCCTGTTAATATGCTCAAGATCGATCGGTCATTTGTGCAGGATGTGACATCCAATCCTGATAGCGCCGCCGTGACCAATGCTATTATTGCCCTCGCAAAGAGCCTGCGGTTGAACATTACAGCAGAGGGCATAGAAACCCAAGAACAGCTTGAATACCTGCAAAGACGGGGCTGTGAAGAAGGTCAGGGGTTCTACTTTAGCCGTCCTGTTCCTGCTGATGCGATCGCCCCAATGCTCAAAGAAAGTTCTCAGCAGATGGAAGCGATCGCAATCTAGAGAACAGTATATACGCACTCAGTATCCGGCAGAAGTAAAAGCATACCGCCAGAACAAAAACCGTGTGTCGATTGCATTAGTCGTGTTGATTGATGCAGATACGGGTGGGTTACACGAACGATTCAATCAGTTAGCTCAAGCCCTCAGTGAAGATAGCCAAAAAAATCGTCAATCAGATGAAGCGATCGCAATATTTGTCCCTAAACGCAATATGGAAACCTGGATACACTACTTGCAGGGAGAACCTGTGTACGAAGAAGATACCTATTCAAAATTTCTGAAAAATGAGGCTTTTTGCCAGCCCTATATTGAGATCCTAGCAGATCAATGCCGTTCTCAAAACTTACCAGAAAATGCACCAGAATCACTTCAGACAGCTTGTGGAGAATTACAGGAACTATTACCACTTTTGGAGCATGGTTTTTGGAATTGGGCAATCAGCGTTGGGACAAGCAGTTAGAGAAAGACATTGAAGAGTGGCTTTTTAGAAGATTTAGCCAAAATCAGCGATCGCTGATTTTGAGGCAGGTCGCTATCGGGCAATTTGATGCACTAGGTTTTACCTACTTTTGAGAACTACCGATCTATACGACACGAAAAATTGAGTTATGCAGTATAGCTGGGAAATTACTGATTCCAGCGTTGCCCACAGTTCGATCGCGGCGCTGGTATGTAGACACCTAACGAAGATCGCATTCTCTGAAGAGGTTGGGCTGATGTTAAGAAACTCAACCTACAGATTAGCGATCGCATCGTAGTGCAATCAATGATTCAAGCATTGTAACAATTCAGGCTTCAACAGTCAGCATTGCGCTTTACAACATAACCGATAGCGTAAGCCTCCGTTCCGTTATAAGCCGTTAGTCCACCTACTTTGAACCCTGCCCCGTTCCAAACGTTATGACTCCGGTTGCTTTATAAATTGCTCAGGGGCTGAGCTAACCTCCGTGCATTCCAACCCAAAGAGGAGTAGAAAACTGATTCCGCCTATTCTTATAGGAAGGTTCGGCGCTCTAGAAAATAATTCGCTTGAACCCGTTGAATTCTCTTATTGGCATCAGTTTGACAGGAGCGAGTTCTATCATCATTTATGAATTCTGGATTGTTAGATTGGGACGTGTCCTCCTCGTGTTTAAGCTGGATTAGAAATTGGGAGAAGAAACTGAAAATAGATTGAGTAGTCAGTGATAGTGATTTCATGGCTTTTTCGGTTTGTCAAGTTGTGGTGATTGAATTGTTTATGAATCGGAAAGAGTTTGGGCGGGCAGTCTAAACCCAAGATTTAGATGTTCAAAGTATTACCCGCCGCTTCTTGGCACATCCGAGTGGAGTGTGAAGGGAACCCTTATTAATCAATTCGTCTGCTTGCCGGAACAAGTCGCCACAGTTGACATGCTCCACCTGCATAATCAGAACCAGGGTTTAAGCTGATTTTGGTTGAGCAGTAAGCAGCATCCAGGTATTGACCACCCTGCTTTAATTGGAGTCGGTTCCATCCATCCCCAGCGGGAACGAATCGCCACAGTTGACATGCTCCACCTGCATAATCAGAACCAGGGTTTAAGCTAATTTTGGTTGAGCAGTAAGCAGCATCCAGGTATTGACCACCCTGCTTTAATTGGAGTCGGTTCCATCCACCCCCAGCGGGAACGAATCGCCACAGTTGACATGCACCACCCGCATAGTCAGAACCAGGGTTTAAGCCGATTGTGGTCGAGCAATGATCAGCATCCAAATACTGACCACCCTGCTTTAGTTGGAGTCGATAATATTGTTCTTGTGTTCTGCTTTGGGCGATGAGAAACTGCCCAACAGGTTTAGTCTTAACAGCGGAGGCTGACAATGAAGGTGTGCGGACACTCGGCGATGTGGCAGATACGTTTGAAACAGAACCAGCAGCACTGATCGAAGTCGCTATGGCAACTAGCAGATCTCTTCGACGTAAATAAAGCATAGTTGTGATATCCAAAAATAGGTATACATTGATCTAGAAGCGTCAGATTAGCAGCTAATTAATCGTTAATTGCTCATCTAAATTAGGCTTTCATTTCCTGCTTCATGTCCACTATGGTTACTGATCAGAACTCGATATGATAACTGGGAAAGTTCTGGAAGTGGCAATCAAGAAATCAGACAAAGTTGGGTCAAAAATTGCTTTTGAAGCAAAAAGTTTGGAAAAGTCAGGTAAGTTACCCAATTGCTTCATCCAGAGGACTTACGCAAAACACAACGAAAGTAGCGGTAATTCATGAATTACCGCTACGGAATAATCAGCTTCTCAACCACATCTTGCGTACGTAAGTCCTGATCCATTGAAGAGGTTGGGCTGATGTTAGGAAACCCAACCCATCAAATTCGCGATCGCCTCCACCATAAGCCTTCCTCTTTCTTACAGGTGCGATATGCCTTGCTCGACTAGCTGCATACCCAATCCAGAGAGCGCTTCTTGCAATCCTCCATTGCTCAGAGTTGTTGCTGCTGCCTCAAATTGAGTGCCAATAATAACCAGTTCAAGCGGGTTAAACCCTTCTATTACACCATCACGGGGACGCGGTCTTGGGAATGGACTTTTGTGCGGTGGGGTACCGCAGTAATCGTCAAAAAAAATCTGCAATCGCCGATTGGCAATTTCTCTCATACGGGCTTGTGCGTCTTCTGGTAACGTGTCTGCAATGTCTTGCAGATTAGTAATGCTATTGATCATTTCTTGTGCCAGAACGGTCGTATAGGCAAGGCGGGGCGGTAGGGGCTGAGGATTAAGAGCAACTTGATTCAAAAGATTTGAAACACTGGTTACCCACGGCTCTGGACTTGGACCAAACTGCCAACGAATTTGATTGAATGTTCTACGAATGACTGAGTCCCAGGGACTAGGGGGCAGCGGATCGCCTTCTGGATTTGGGTAGCCGCCGATGAATGAGTTGAGGATTGAAACCAAGGCTGTGCGAGGAATCGCTATCGTGTCGTTCATTGTTTTCTCCATAGGTAAAGGTAGTGGCAAAGATTCTTGAGTCAGCTCGAGCTGGGCGAAGGAGATGATCGCATCGTCCTGATAATGCATCGATATTCGACCACCAAACAAGCCGTCAATGCTGAATAAGATTCCAAGGATGGCAGTCGAAGTGTTGCTAGACACCCTGTCGAGCAACTCAACCGTGATGGTAGCAGGCTCATCAAGGGGTAGGGACTGGAACTCGTCTGGAGCACCCCCGTATCCCAGCGTGTCTATCCAAAAGCCGTCGGTAGTGACTCCTCGTATCCCTCCTGGTTCTTTATCTTTTGGTGTTAGAGTTAAAGTGAGAAGCGCAGATGTCAACGGTTGCAAAGGTGAAAAAAGCGCAAAATCCGGATGTTCATTAAAATAGAAAGTCCAACTCGTCTCCTCATCTGAGCCATCACCCGTTATCTCGTCTGGTGCCAGATGATTGCGGAGGATCAGAAAATCTCCGTTTACTACGCTTTCACCTACGGCAGTCGGGGGAGTGAGGCTTCCGGAGGCGGTAGCAGAAATCGTTATGGTCATTGTTAATTCTCCTTCGTCGAGTTAATCGGCGAAATGTGTTGTCATGCGATCGCTGAAATGATAGAAGTCGTTAAGGTTGTGAGTGGAATTTAACGTGCTTACCTTTATAGGAAGGTTCGGCGTTCTAGAAAATAATTCTCTTGAACACGTTGAATTCTCTTATTGGCATCAGTTTGATAAGAGCGGACTCTATCATCATTTATGGATTAGGTGAATTGTGCGGTTTGCGAAGTGCTGGTTCTCCTCCGTCCATAAGAGCGATTGAATCCTCAGCTTCCTCACCCACAGACCACCACCCTGCGACAATTGTGTTATCGGTCTGCGCCAATACTTGCAGTTTAGGCAATGCCTCCTTTATCTTTACTGCACCCGCAGCAAAACATCCCCAAAATCTAATTTCAGCTTCAGAACTATTCAACGCTTGAATAATTACACTCACTGCTCGCTGATATAAATTTGTTGATAACTTCTGCGATAGCTGATTGCCAAGTCCCTCTAATGCTTGTGATCTAACAGAAGGAGACTCAGCATTGTTAGCCGCTATGTAGGTTAGCGTCCTAATCACTTCATGATTTTCTGTGCAATTTGACAAAAAAGAGAGGGCATACACTGCGCTATTTCGCTGCACTGGATTAGAACTAGTAGCAAGAATAAACAATAAGGAGTTTAGATGTTTCTCAATAGCAATGAGGCTCAGGGAAGTTGCTGCCTGCATCCATAATTCACTACGTTGACCAGACAAAATGCTGATAAGAGCATCAGCATCTTGATCGTTACCTACTCTTCCGACTAACCAACAAGCTGTCTGTGCTTTTTCAACATCAAGAGTATCAATCCAATTACCGCTGCGAGAAGCAAATCCTAAGCTTTCAAGGATCTCGATCTCACCTGCCGCTTCTGGAAATTGATTCTTGACTTCTTTAAGATTCATAACGATCAATCCCAACAACTAAGCCTGTAAAACTTCAAACAAAGCCCAAATTTTAACGAAGGCATGAGGATTGTTACACCATACCTCTGGTAATAGCTTTTGGGCAGTTTTAGCATCTTCAAGGTTGAGTAGCCCATATTGATTGACCCTTTGAGCAATAGGAGCGAGCACGCCTTCCCATCGACCACAATTGAGCAAGGATGAAGTCCATGTTTCATCCGACAAATCGTATCCAAGGTGCTTGAGCCTGGAATGGATTGAGGGAATCTCCTGCGCCAGAGCGTCTGTGAAGAGTTGATGGTATTGTTTGTTAGAAATAGGTGAAGGCAGCAACCCGTCGTTCCATACCTCTTGCAATGCTTCTTCCAGAGATTGAAACTCCCAATATCCTGACCCATCAACGTGAGGATTACACCATGAATCAATAGTACGAACTTCTGTCAGATGGAGAAGGCCAAGAAAGTTGATATAACCTGCCCATTCAGGCTCGCCCGCATATCGAATAATTCTTGTGCTGAGGCACCACATTGATTTTGTCCTTTTATTACCATTCTTCCTGCCGTCATTATCGGCCAAGTCTGTGGCGATCGCCTAGACGTGCTTACCTTTATAGGAAGGTTCGGCGTTCTAGAAAATAATTCTCTTGAACATGTTGAATTCTCTTATTTACATCAGCTTGACAGGAGTGGACTCTATCATCATTTATGGATTCCGTCTTCTTGAATTGGGACGTGTCCTCTTTTTGCTGAAGCTCGACTAAGAAATGAGATATGAAGCTAAAAATGGATTGAGTAGTCAGTGGTAATGATTTCATGGTTTTTTCAATCCGTTAAAGTTGTGGTGATTGGATTGTTCATGCATCGGAAAGAGTTTGGGTGGGCAGTCTGAACCCAAAATTCAGAGGTGCAAAGCATACCCACCCTTCTTTGCGAATCCGAGTGGAGTGTAAAGGGAATCCTGATTAATCGCTTTCTTGGTATGTAGACACCCAAGGGAGATCGAATTGTCTGAAGAAGTTGGGCTGATGTTAGGAAACCCAACCTCCCAGATAAGCGATCGCCTCCACCATAAGCCTTCCTCTTTCTTACAGTTGCGATATGCCTTGCTCGACTAGCTTCGTACCCAATCCAGAGAGCGGTTCTTGCAATCCTCCGTTGACCAGAGTTGTTGCTGCTACCTCAAGTTGAGTTCCGATGATATCCCTCTTCTGTCACTTTCCGAATATAATGAATAAAGAAATTGAAAAATAAAACTCTACACAGTAGGTAGGGCAATGGATGTAGAATTACAAGTTTTCAAACATTTAGCTAGAGATGCCCATCC
>NZ_JBYCCT010000036.1:0-13552 GCF_057473865.1 Coleofasciculus sp. H7-1 | reverse complement strand
CCTTATCAGCGTTTCGGACAGCGATGTCTTTCCGTTTCGTGGAGTGGTTGCACCACAATCACGACGTATTCGTTGCTTATCAAGCTGCTTTGGGCTTTATTTGGGCTTGAAATCTGTTTAAGTCCCGTTAGATAATGGGAATCCGTGCGGCCAAGAAAAATTGAAAGAGCCACACCCATAAAATTTTTTTAAAGTCCCGAATGTGCGATCGCATCTAAATACAGGTTAGGTTAGTGAAAGAATGCGCTCAGCTCAATCCGTGGTATTTCTCGCTGTACACCTGTTTGGTAAAAAACGTTGAATAGCGTAATCTCAACCAACGGTTTCTCGTTATGTTGATGTTGATTGCGATCGCGCTACTCAATTCAGCAAAGCATCATAGTCCTGATGAGAGCCAATCCAGAACCAGTAATAATCGTCACCCTTTTTTAAAGCTAATGCTCGGTAGCCATCGGTAATCCGAGCCGACCAGAGATTCTTGCCCACTTTCTTGAAGTGTAAGGATGGATGCGATGGATTCTCTTTCCAAAGTTGATAGGCTTTTTGAGCTTGCTGTTTCATTTCTAAAGACAGCGCTGCATAGGCTTTCCAAAACTCAGGTGTTGTGAAGGATTTCATCAAGATCCCTCACGTTATTTGCTGCAATGTCTGCTTCTGCTTTAGCAATGAGGCTATTCAATTTGCCTGATATCAAATCTTCTTCGATTTGCCGATCCCACTTTTCATCCAAATAGGTTTGAAGCCATGTTGCTAATTTACGAACATCACCTTCTGGAAGTTGTTTGATTGCTGCTTCGATTTCTAACAAAGTAGTCATAGAGAAAAATCTGATTTGGAAATACCTTTATATTATTATGCGATCGCCCCACTGATACTCCACTAGCTATGAGAAGCCATCGCATCTAAATAGAGGTTAGTGAAAGAATGCGATCGCTCAATTCGTGATGTTTTTCGCTACATCCCTATTTGGTTAAAAGGGTATTTCTTAGCCACTGTATAGCATAATTTTACTTTCTGACTTAGCAAATATTTACAAACTAAATTAGTTTAATTATATACATAATTAATGCTTTAAACAGTTATCTAGTGCAGCCTATTTTTATGCCTCTAAATCTACTAAGCTTGGCATATAAATCATTGATTTTTCAGGAATAAATGCAATAGATTCTATCAGTATATTTTCTATTTTTTGAACGGAACGATAAAAATATAATAGTATATCGTCACTATAAAATAATGCTTGAAATTCATGATAATTCCGACCAGTAATCTTGAAATCTTTGATTATCCCTGCTTGGTATAGTCGTTGAGCTGGTTTTTGCAATGGATTCTTATCAAGAGTTGCTTTGTTTGCAAAGGGGTCATCAAACTCAATGAACAAATCGCGACCATGAGCAAATAGATTACGTAGCGATGCTAGTGCATTTAAATCATCGTATAAATCTTTTCCAGTTATTTCTTTCAAGCTTTGTGAAAACACCTTGCTATACAACTCAACAAGTTTATTTATAGGTGCATTCTCGGTATCATTTGCAACGAACGATACAATCTGTAAGAGAGATTCGATAACAGGCTTAAGCTCACAATGATGAATTTGACCTCCATCATTAAACCGCATTGGAGGTAGTGATTCCCATCGCAGCATATAACGTATTGAGTGAATTCGTACCTTTATGATTGAGGACAGGAGGCTCTCAATATGACCACAGATTGTTAGGTAAAAAAACTGGGCAAACCCCCGCCTTTCGTAATCTGTTAATTCATTTCGTGACTTCCACGCTACAGCGAGGTAAGCGTTGCTAAAGATACTGGTTGAAATCCGAACTCGTGATGACATGGTCTTTAAAGGTCTAAAAAGCTTTCCTAGCTAAGAATGAAAAGCGCGCTCGCCCTTTATACATATATATTACATAATGTAGCATAAAACTGACTGTTATGACAAAATTTAGGATTCAGGAGGCTTTTGGGTTCTGCCTCCTGAATTCTTCAGTTGATACCTGAAATCCCAAACCACAGACGCTAAATGGCGGCATCGCCTCTTTAACCGAGACTTGGTCATTAGCCGACTGATGTACCCCATCGCGCCATCCTTTGGCTTTGGAGTAGTTGTCTTTTTGCACCTGTTTGCTTGCTTGTAGTTTAGTGCCACACCCCAAACGTCGCTGAAAAAGCGCTTTTCTTGCTTCATGCGATCGAAGAACTGGACGGTTTTAGAGTGTGACAGTCGCCCTTCCGTTCTGGCGATCGCATTGTTATTACCTTTTTAATTTTGCATCTGCTGAAATGCTTCTATCTGTTCCTTCCCCCCAGGAAAGTTAGAGCCAACGACATAAAAATCTTGTGGATAAATCCAATGGGTGCCTAGAGGCCCATGAATTTGAATTCCGGTCATGACGGCGTAGTTAAACACAGCGCGATCCAGAGTGTTTAAGAGTGTTTCGACATCGTTGGAAATAATTTTAGATGCCAATTTTGTAACTTCTATCAAATCGGGTTTGTCGCCATAGGTAAGGGCTGAAAGAATTTTCTGCCGGATAATTGTTTGTTCAATATCCTGCATATCCATTTCTAGTTTTAGATGACCAGATGCCAATTCTTTAACGACTGTTTCTAATGCTCCACAGGCATGGGAAACTTTTTGAACGCCATCTCGATAGACCTTCCCAATCTCACCATGTCTAGAAATAGCGATATGGGGCATCGCATAGAAGGTAAAACGACGGAGACCATCAACGATAGGGGTATGGTCAGTCGCAGCGGCTAACCCAGTTTTCCCCATCATGACAAACCCGGCTAAGCTGCAACAATTAAAAGTTTTACCCCAGTATCGAATTACTTCAATGAAGAGGGGTTCGGCAATTTCATCCCGACAAATTGCTATCATTCCCATCGTGTTTTCGTCACAAAAACCGTAGGCGCTCAAGCTTTGGAAAGTCTTTCTCATGTACTTGCTCATAGGTACTGCCCCTGGAAAGTGAGTTTGCAGCGTTTCATGAAATGCTGGAAACACGTTAGGGTCATATCCGTTGAGCGTTTGGGGGATAGTTTCGTCAAGCTGATTGACGTGATGGGTCATCTGCTAACTTCTCCTAACTAGCTTGCGAAATCTGTCATTGAGTCGCTTAAGAGGATATCTCTCGAAGTACCCCAGAGTGTCCGATACCCCCAGCAGAGCTGAAAAAGGGGGGAACCGAGCCGCTCAAAGTCCCCCAATTTATCGGGGGATGCGAGGGGGAGCGTCAGTGGGTAAGCGTGTCAACAATAACTTTTCAGACATCCTCTAAGCTTAACTTCACATCCATCCTTGAGGATTCAGGCAATATCATTGGTTCTAAGACTAGATGAGTCAGAAAGCTCCTGCCGTTGCCGTTTAAAAGGTTGGCGAAGCCTCCTGACTCCTTCAGCTAAAGCGTTCAAGCACAAATTTTAGACCCTCAACGATTGCATCGCCTTGTTTAACCGCTACTTGACCATCAGACGGCTGATGCAGTCATCTTGGCATCTTATTCCCAGGCTGAAACTGGTAACGAGAGAACGCATACGAAGTAAGGGCGGTTTTTAAATCCGCCCCTACTTCCTACCTTTGCGTTGAAAAATCAAATCAACCTTTATTTTCTCGTTTCCACAGTCCCCGCACCAGTCGAATCTCATCAAACGTATAGATTTCCCCCAGAAAATCTCGAATCTTCGAGAGTGAAGTAGCACCCACAGCTTGAATAGCTTTTAAAATCGGTTCCTGACGTTCTAGAGGTACTAATGAGTTTAAATCCACAGGCTGATTCATCGAAATCAGTTCCGCTAGATGATCTAAGATAGTGCCTATCCGCAGGTTACGTTTTAGAGCAATTTCTTCAATGCTCAAACCTTGCATATACAAATCCAGCGTAGTTAACTGGGTGTATGTAGGGTGGTTTTTTTGAGGAATTGACGCAACAGAAGTAGACTTAGAAAACCCTTGTTCTTGACAATAAGTTTGGATTTCAGCAACAAATCGCTCACCGTATTGAGCTAATTTATAATCTCCAACACCGGAAAGTTTGCCAAATTCAGTTAAGCTTTGAGGTTGCATCTGAGCCATCAGCTTTAGGGTAGAATCGGCAAAGACGACGTAGGGAGGCACGGATTGCTCATCAGCGAGTTGTTTGCGAAGCTGGCGCAATTGTTCATAGAGCATTTCCACTTCTACTGCCATTTGCGGTGATTCATCAATTGCTGTAACAATGGGAACAGCAATCTGCACCTCACGCTGACGCCGCAAGATTTCCCAGCTTAAAGCGTTGAGCTTCAAGACAGAATAACCGTCAGTGGTTTGATCGACAAGTCCTTGATGCAAAAGCGATCGCCCTAACATCTTCCAATCCTCTACACTTTTATCAGTGCCGATGCCGTAGGTAGAAAGTTCCTGATGTCCATTCTGATAAATCTTCTGATTTTTTGAGCCGCGCAGCACATCGATAATGTAATTCATCCCGTATCTTTCTTTGCATCTGGCGACACAAGAAAGAAATTTCTGCGCTTCAATTGTCCAATCTTGCACAGGTTTAGGAAAACGGCAGTTGTCGCAGTTGCCACAATTCCCCGCAAAACGTTCGCCAAAATAACCCAATTGGATTGTGCGGCGACAGTCTGTACCTTCCGCATAATCAATTACTTGTCGCAATTGCTGACGGGCAATTCTTTGTTCTTGCGGGTCGGTTTTTTGGTCGATAATATACTCAATAGTCTTCAAATCGCCGTAGCCAAAAAAGACAGTACAACGCGCAGGTTCTCCATCTCTTCCTGCCCTTCCGGCTTCTTGATAATAACTTTCTAAATTGCGCGGCAAGTCGTAATGAATCACAAAGCGCACATCTGGCTTATTAATCCCCATGCCAAAGGCAACCGTTGCTACCATCACTCGCACGTCATCTCGAATAAAGCGAGTTTGATTGGAAGTCCGTTCTTCATCATCTAGCCCTGCGTGATAAGGTAGCACTGAAATGCCATCCTTTTGTAATCGAAAGGCAATTTCATCTACGCGGCGACGACTGAGGCAATAAATAATCCCAGAACCTTCAGTAGTGCGGATTTGCTTTAAGAGTTGGGAGTAAGCTTGTTTCTCTTTTGGCTGAACTTCGTAGTAAAGATTGGGGCGGTTAAAACTAGCAATGTGAATACTAGGTTGCCTGAGCGCTAGCTGTTGGATAATATCTTGACGGACGCGATCGGTAGCGGTGGCGGTGAGTGCTAAAAAGGGAACATTCGGATAGCGTTGGCGCAATTGTCGCAGTTGCCGATATTCTGGGCGAAAATCGTGTCCCCACTCAGAAACGCAGTGCGCTTCATCAATCGCAATGGAGTGAATTCCAATTTGATGTTGCACCAAATCCAAAAACGGCAGAAATTTTTCTCCCAAGAGTCTTTCTGGGGCAACGTAGAGTAGTTTGATGCGACGATTGAGGATATCTTGTTCGCGCGATCGCACTTGTCCCCAACTGAGACTACTATTGAGAAACGTCGCGCCAATGCCGTTATCCCGCAACGCTTCCACTTGATCTTGCATCAGGGCAATCAACGGCGACACTACCACAGTTAACCCGGATTTTAGTAGTGCTGGTAGCTGAAAGCACAAAGATTTTCCCCCACCTGTAGGCATAACAACCAGCAAATCCTGGTTTTGTAGCGCTTCTTCAATAATCTGACGTTGCCCTAGGCGAAAGCTGTCGTAGCCAAAAAAATGTTTGAGTGCCTGTTCGAGAGAATGAAACTGGGGCATCTTCCGAAGGATGAAGGATGTTAGCAAAGCGGCGTGTCAGCGCAGGATGAAGGATGAATTAAGAAATTCCGAATTCTCCGCAAGGGAGTTTCAGGATGGTGTGGGCATCGAAAACTGCTGCCCTAAATTGGTAGCGCTAACGAGAGCCTGCTTTACGAATCATAATGATACTTGGAAAGTCTATTAGTAAATTAACCCATGCCGAAAGCAATCTGGAATGGTACAGTTTTAGCAGAAAGCGATCGCACCGAAGTCGTGGAAGGCAACCACTACTTCCCCGCTGACGCTATCAAGCAGCAATATTTCAAAGATAGCGACACCCACACCAGCTGCCCTTGGAAAGGCAAAGCCAGTTACTACAGCATCGAAGTCGATGGGCAAGTCAACAAAGATGCGGCTTGGTACTATCCCCAAGCCAAGGACGCCGCCAAGAACATCGAAGGATACATCGCCTTCTGGAAAGGCGTCAAAGTCGAAGCATAAGCCTTCTCACCCGCCTGGGATTCAAATCCCAGGCTAACAGTTAAAGTCCTCTCAAGAGGACTCAAAGTAATTGTTTAGTCCCCTAAGCGTGGACTTTCGCTAAAGGAATTCATTCCCTTGCGGGTGCAGCGGTTAGCCGATTGTTTGCAACTGAAGCAGAAAAAGGCTATTACCCACGATTCATTACTACTACGTCTCCCACAAGAGGGATGTGATGTCCCCCTGTTTGCTCAACCATCTGTTTAGGCACGTTAAAGCAGAGGAGGGGCGATGCAACTAACAGACAAAGTAGCACTGATCACAGGTGCAGGTTCGGGCATCGGCAAAGCAGCAGCAGTGCTGCTGGCAAAAGAAGGCGCGAAAATTGCAGCTTTAGGGCGAACTGAAGACGAACTTAACAAAGTCGTTGCCCAAATCCAACAAGCCGGTGGAGAAGCCATGTCGGTACTCGCCGATATCTCCGAACCAGAGGAGATGCAACAAGCTGTGCAACAAGTAACCAATCAATGGGGACGCCTCGACATTGTATTTGCAAATGCTGGAATTAACGGCGTCTGGGCACCTATAGAACAGCTAGAGCCAGAAGAATGGGACAAAACGATTAAAGTCAATCTGAAAGGCACGTTCCTCACCGTTAAATATGCCGTGCCTTATCTCAAAAAACAAGGTGGATCTGTCATTATCACCTCCTCCGTTAATGGCACGCGGATGTTCAGCAATACCGGCGCAACTGCCTATTCTTGCACTAAAGCCGCCCAAGTCGCATTCACAAAAATGGTGGCGCTAGAACTAGCCAAACACGGCATCCGCGTCAATGTGATTTGTCCGGGCGCAATAGAAACAAAAATTGACGAAAACACCGAACGGCGAGCCTTAGAGGAGGCTCGTGAACCCGTGGAATATCCGGCAGGAAAAATACCGCTAACTGACGGTAAACCCGGCTCCTCTGAGCAAGTTGCCCAGTTGGTATTGTTTCTAGCCTCAGATAATTCTAGCCACATCAGCGGCACCGAAATCTGGATTGATGGTGCCCAGTCGCTGCTGGTGGGTTAAAACAGAGGCATTTTAATCAATCGGGAATTTAACCTTAGAGAAATGCTGGTAGTGGCGATAGTTTCTGCTATGATAGTAAACGCCAGTAAGCGGATGTGGCGGAATTGGTAGACGCGCTAGATTTAGGTTCTAGTTTCGCAAGAAGTGAAGGTTCAAGTCCTTTCATCCGCATGAGTGACAATTGATAACTCCGTAACTAACCGAGGCTGTCGATTGCCACATTATTTGTCCGCGATAACAAAGAAAACTCTCAAGGATAAGGACTCGGAGTTTTTTAACCCATCCCAAAGAATGCGGTGGATGTTATGCGGCAGTCCCGTTAATCAATCTTTTGATTTGGTTGAGTTTGATATGCAAAGGGCGATCGCGCTTTGGCAAGAGGGTTTGCCTGTTGTGCCTGTATGGTTGGATGTGATTCACCAGCGATTAGAAACACAGTTGAAGCTGTGGGGAAAATGCGCTTAAGTAGGTAAGCTTTGATCTGGAAGAGGCGATCGCTTCCTTAGCTCAAGGTCAGCCTGTAATTCTGGTGTTGGCAGGAGAAAAAGATGCTTGGTCGCGCCTAGCCCGCAATCTCAAAGCTGAAATTGACGAAGATTTAATCGAATCTTATCAAGGGACTGTTTCGTTGCCTTTTGAAATGGGCGATTATCAGCGTGTTGCTGTCAAAATTGTAGACGATCGAGGGATTGAAAGTTTGAAAATTATCCCGTTGCAGCCATGAATAATAGCTGTAGGGTGCGTCAGACAATTAATCTATTAGTTAGATAATTAACTTAAAAATCTGAGGCACCCTACTAACTCAGAATAAAATTGATATTATAGCTTTGGAGGTTTTCCTATGATTCAAGCGATATCTAAGTTAATGACTTTCGATGACTTTCTGGAGTGGAAGCCAGAAAACGGACGCTATGAATTGCATAACGGAGTTATTGTTGAGATGCAGACAACAGGAAAACACGAAGAAGTTGTTGAATTTTTGCAGGCAGAACTAATCCTAGAAACTCGGCGGCTGCAACTTCCCTATCGATTCCCCAAGAATGCCCTCGTTAAATCTCCAGAACAAGAAACGGGTTATTTGCCTGATGTTTTAGCCGTTAATCGTGATGCTTTAGCGCTAGAGCCTTTATGGGCAAAATCCTCAACAATTACTCAAGGCTCATCTATTCCTCTCGCGATTGAAGTTGTCAGCACAAATTGGCGCGATGATTATGCACACAAGATGAGCGATTATGAAGCATTAGGGATTTCTGAATACTGGATTGTCGATTATCTGGGTTTGGGAGGTAGCCGTTATATTGGTTCTCCTAAACAGCCTACTTTGTCGGTTTGTCAATTGGTAGATGATGAGTATCAGATTAGGCTGTTTCGGGGAGATGACAGAATTGAGTCGGCGGTATTTCCAGAGTTGAATTTGACCGCACAGCAAATTTTTAATGGCGAGTAAATAAATATATGGCTAATCTGGTAAGCGTTAAGCAAATCAAAACAGTAGAATATGTCATCAAAAACCATCGCTCAACTTATTATTAACTCTCCTTATGACAATGCTCCGGACAATTTTAAGCAGCGATCGCGCTTTGGCAAGAGGGTTTGCCTGTTGTGCCTGTATGGTTAGATGTGATTCACCAGCGGTTAGAAGCAAGATTGAAGGGCTGGGGAAAATGCGCTTAAGTGGTAAGAGGTGATCTGGAATAGGCGATCTCAGATCGCATCTTTCGATAAAGGTGAGTTTGTGATTCCGGTGTGCTTAGATCAAATTCATCAACAACTACAGCAAAAATTAAAACCTTAAAGCCTTCTTTACTCAAACCTAAAATTTATGTCGTTAATTAGTCAAAAAGCTTCTTAAATCCTTTGTGACTTTGGATATTTCTTCTGAGACTTCAGAAATATGAAGTAATAATTTTTGGGACTCTTCTGAAGAGTTAGCCAATTTTTCAGAGAGTTTGCTATTGTATTTTTTGATTTTAGAGTTGAGAAGTTTCATACGCCTAACATAGGGCTGGGTTCTAAAAATTATTGCTGCCAAGTTAATTAAGTTTACTTCTTTTGTTTCAGCTATAAGATTAACTATAGATTCTACTTTTTTTGTCTTTAAAAATGATAATTTAGACTCCGGTTTTTCCTGAATTTTTGTTTTATTTTTATTCAACGTCCCCAGATTCTCTAACGACTCGACCAAAAGAGAGGTTACTAACATCTTATCTCTTCTTCTAGAAGCGGATTTTTCTTTTTCCCTGGTAATCACTACACCTAGAACAAAAGTCAATATCGATAAAACGTGTCTGAACGCTCCAGTTAGTTCATACTCAGGCAGCGCAAGACGAGTCAATATAAATGGAGATATTAATACTATTAGCGAAGGTAATATTATCGGTTTTTTATTGAAAAAATTGATAATTCTTGATAAATAACTATCATATTGTTTGCTAAACCCAATTGATAATCCTGTATGAATCAACCATAAAATAGCTATGCTTGTACCCAAAATAGCAGGCGAATAATTAGGAGTTGTGTCAGGCATACTTTTTCTTTTTCATTTGCTGAACCGACGCTTGAAGCGGGGGTCAAGGCGGTCTTTTTTTCGTCTATTGCAATCGAAGCAAAGCGTTTGCAGATTGCTGATGTCATTTGAGCCTCCAAGGGCTAAGGGAATGATGTGATCGATCGTAAGATTAGTCTCTTGGTCAGTCTTTCCGCAGCTTTTGCAACAATTTACATCGCGCTCAAAAACAAGTTTTCTTACTTTTGGTGGAATTAAAATACGTGGAGTTTTTCTCATCAAAGACATTTATGGGATAGATTATAAAATCAGACACTTCCAGGCTCGTCATGTGAAGGCATATTGGCAATACCCCCCTACACAAATGCTTATGACTTAGGCAGTTTTTTAACGGCTTTAGGAACACGAGCCTCTGCATTAGTCATCACCTGCTTCATATTGTCTAGAATCTCCCCCTTAGAATTTTCCAAAACCTTAGTAGACAAAGAAATCCGACCCTTACCGTCATCTTGTGTAACAATCATTGCCTTGATTAGCTGATATTCCTCAAATAGATCCGGGAGAGATTCAACAAAGCCGCAGCTAACATTACTTATGTGGAGCAACCCAACTGTACCAGCCAAATCAAGGACTACAACATCTGGCGTGACTTTAGTCACTCTACCCTCCACAAGTTGTCCTCTCTCTAATTTTTTGGAACTTTCGGATTGAGCAGGCGAGTAAGTCGGTCGAACTAGCGGATCGGGACTCGCTATAGATTCCGGGCTATCATCTAACTCTACAAGATTTATCTCTGTATAAGTTTGTATCGCACTTGAATCATTTTCTGAGTCAAAACTGGAAGTAGATTCTGGTGGGATGTTATTTGACTCTACAGAATTTACGTTAATGGAAGATAGCGTAGCACTAGAATTGTCTTCAGGTATTGTAGGCAGCTTGTAGTCGTCTAATTTCATAGCCTCTAGGTAGCTATTGATACCTGCAACAGCTTGGTTATAGTCGGCAATCTTTACCTCTACTTCTCTCAACTTCTGGTTACGCTCGTCGATTTTCGCTTGAGCCTCTTTTTTTATTGCTTGCCGTTTGTTGGCGCGAGCGCGAGCGGACTGCTGCCAAATCAATTGCCGTTTATTTTCAGCCATTGATAACAGAGATTTATTCAGCATTTTGATTATTTTTGAACCAAAATTTACTTCTATTGTTTGTTTAAATTTAGCTTGAAAATCAATTTCCAGCAGTTGACGTATAGGTTCTTCTGCTTCCACCATGCGTTTGACATCTCGACTATTAGATGCTTCTTGCAAAGTTTCCCGGAATTGATAGAGCCAAACGCTATCTTCGTAATCATAAAGATCTGGGCTTTCGATGATATAAAATACACATTCTGCACTCGCCAAAACCTTTACTCCCTCGATAATTTTTATTTCTATATCCTGTAGCTCTTGGACAATTCCACAATCATCACCTAACAACAAATTACAAAGCTGACGGTGGTATTTTTGCTTGCGTACTTTCTTAATCAAGCGTTGGAAAAAACTAGCAATCAAAATTTCTGATTCCTGAACTAGAACATTCTCTAATCCCTTAGCAATGTCATAGAAAGCTTGTCCCAAAACTGCTACTAATGGTGCTGTAACCTGATGATGATTGTGGCAGGTGTTGGCGAAGGCACCTAATATAGAAAAGTTTTTTATCAACTCGGTGAGATTATCTTGCATCTTCTGGTGAAGATTGTTGAAATCTTGCTTAAAATCTTCGCAGGTATCCATTACTAATAGTTGAATTTCTTCTTCTATTTTTCGGTAAAAGACTTCGCCAATCTCCCATACTTCTTTCGCGATCTGTGCCAAATCCTGTTCAGTTATTTCTGCAATATTTGCAGGTTTATTTTTCCACTGATGGCGCTCTTCTAAGTAAGATTCATACAAGCTGTTACAGAGTTCGCTAATATCACTAGCTAGGTTAGCAAATAGTTCTGGTCGCTTTTCTTCGGTTAGATAGCGGGTGATAGCATTACTAAATTCTTGAATACCGCTATCCTGAAGTAACTGCTCGATTATACTGGTTTTATAACGATTAATAATCTCCAAATATTGCTCATTTTTAGTTTGAGTTTTACGCCGTACAATATCAGTAAATTTATCAACTGGTAGTTTATCGGAATCACAATAATCAAGGAACTCCAAGACAAATGAAGGGGTTCCTTCAACCCCATCTGAGCCTTTACTGGTTTCGGCTTTAAATATACTATCTAGTCCCCAGCGCTCACTTTCACTTGTCTTTTTGAGTTGACTAGCCCAGAAACCCAGCAATGCGCTAGTTTCATAAATTTCCCTTCGCGTATTACTGAAGTCTTCGCTAATGAGATCGTCCAGTTCTTGTTTCAGTTTGGGGTCACGCCAAGTTTTGTCGATGCGGTTAAAGACGTAAAAGACGCGCTCGCCAATTCCTGAGTTTTCCCGTATTGCTTCTATTAGTTTCTTTTCTGCTGTCTCTATCTCCCCTTCTTGATCAGCCTTCATCACACAGATGACAGCAGAGGTATTAGTCTCTTTAACCTTGCTATAGGTTAATTGTGCATCTCTTAACACTGGGGCATCGATTCCTGGCAAGTCAACTAAGACGTTACCATCCTCCAACAGGGGGTAATTGCAGTAGTATTTAATGCGCTTGAGAACAGCACTGTTTGTGCCACGACGAGCATAATCATGTGCATCCTTCTTGGAAAGACCTAACTCGCCCATCTTATAAGTGTTATTTTTCGCTGAGTCGATGGATTTGTGGTTAGCCTCAAATCCATCCAGTAATGCTAGCAGTCCATCTGCTTCGTCTTCCTTCTCGGTTTTGCCAGAGCCCTTATGCTCTCCAGTGATTTTTTTACATTGTTGCCTTAACTTTTCAATTGCCCCCTCTTGAGTAATGTCAACTGACTTTAGTTCCAGAGTTTTAGATCTGTCATTGACCTCTTCTTGTACTTCTAAAACGCTAAGAAAAGTAAGATCAACTCCTTCTTCCTCTAACGACTTGGCATACTCTATGTAGCATTCGATGCCAGTAGCATGACCTGTACTGCTGTAAAGCAAATCTTGCCCTAGCAAAGCATTGATCAGCATCGACTTACCAGCACTGTATGTCCCCGCAAAGACAATCTCGAATCTGGGATCAATTGCCTTATCACGGGAAGTTTTAATTGCGGCGATGTTGTGCTGACCTTTCAAAGATGGCTCCTTGTCCAACAGCCGCAACAGACGATTTACATCGGCTGCTAAATTTTCAGATTGATGTGGTTTTGGGATCATGTGAAAAAAACACTCCAGTTTTTAGACAATTATGCTGACACTCACCGCAAATTAGCAGTTGAAACTATTGCCAAATAAGGATTAAAGGCTAATTTTGCACTACTTTATCTCGGCTTGATGCCTTTACGCTCTGTTGACAGAAACAGCCCGTGTATTCACATTTACATTGTTTGATGCCAAATAAGCTAAAACGCGCCTAATTTAGATATTTGGGAGGGCAGGACTTGTACGGTGGTTTGACTACGCGGTTGGTCAGCTATATCATTTTTATAACATAAGGCCTCACTCCCTATATCCAGCCTTGTGTTTAGAAGCGATTTTTGATAACTTAAGCTGTTATGCATTTAAACTGTGATAAGAGCATTGCCCTTGTTTTTGAGCTTTCGTTCCCATTTGATAATCAACTCTCCTTCATTTAAAAGCTTATGTAATACATACTCTAGCTCTTCAATTGAT
>NZ_JBYCCT010000035.1:0-13747 GCF_057473865.1 Coleofasciculus sp. H7-1 | reverse complement strand
ATAATTCACATTTATTGCTGGGATTCAATCATTTAATTGCAGCAATGAATCAATTTAAACCTGGTTATGCTTCTGGATAATTTAGCTTATTTACTACTTGCTTATCCCGGAAAGTGACAGAAGAGGGCTATGCCGTAGAGATTATCGCCATGCTTGCTAAAACGGTTAAGCCCAGTCTACGATACATAGGTTTTGGAGTTTTCACCTTTTCTTCAATTATTGTTTGGACAAACTTAAAGTGCAAACTCGTTCTAACATTCTCTTGCTAGCAACACTGTCAGCCTCAACTGAAAAATATTGAGGCCAGTAGTCTATAAAAGAAGTATAGGTTCTCCAGCTTGGGTTAGTAGCCAAGTTACCACCATTGCAGGATTTGGTGTATGCACTTCTTTTTCTACCCCCAATGCTGTAGTCAAAGGCAACAACTCTTATCTTTGGCAAGTTGTCATAGTGTCCATCTTCATTGTTGAGAGTATCATCAAGCAGCATCATCTCAAACTTAATACTTTTTTCGTTTAACCTTAGTGTTTCACCACCATTGGTTTTACCAAAGTCCACCCACCGCTCTTGGTTTGTTTGAGCAAGAACAGGTGTTGAAAAGATAGATAGAGAAACAATGGCGATCGCTGTCGCAGATTTGATGAGTTGCATGATTTTATTGAACCAGATTGTTTAAGTTAATATCGTCTCTTGGCAAACTACTAGCTAGGGGTCGCAACTGGCTGGATTTTCCATACAAACTTTATATTCTCTAATCCGCTTAGCCTGATCGGATTTCTTAGATACAACGCCAAAGTGGACAATTGTATAGCCTGTATAATGCCATGTTTTGTAGTTATAGAGTTCCCCCCGATACCATCGGTTTGGGCCGCTGTCATAGACAGTTTCTACCAGGGTTGACTTTTTGAAATCATCTAAAATCTTTTGCCCCCAAAATTTTTTGATGAGATTGTCTCCACTTACAATAGCCCCTCCCTCAATTTGTCCACCTGAACTATTCACTTTTTGAAAAAGTACTCTTCCAACACACTCAGGAGAGAGATAGCATTTGGGGCGGTGGTCAATGACCTCGGCTTCAACATTGTTTTGATCATTAAAAAAAACGGACAATCGAGCAGTCCCATTTGCCATTTCAACCGAGCGATTGCGTCGAAACCACGCATCAACAGCATTGGCTGTCATGTCAGGTAAAGCTTGGGCGATACTAGAAAAACTCAAATAACTTACCAGTAAAGGAAAGGCAAATCGAAGTGCTTTATTCATGAGTAGTTCAGAAGACAAACAGATAAAGTACGAATGCTAGATGTACCTACAATCTAATCCGTATAACTATTAGTTGTATCGGATTCGCAGTCTAACACTTATGCCAATGAGGTTATGCCGCACCCACTGCTATAATACCCTGCTTAGGAATACTTTATTGGTGAATACAATCTATCACACCCAGGACTTACGCAAAATTCTCGGTAATACCCTAGCAATGGCGTAGGGTGCGTTGCAACGCACCCTACAATTAGGGTCGCTGCGTAAGTCCTGACACCAATATTTCGTAAAACTACAGAATAAAGTAGTCTAACTTCACTCTTGAAGATAGTTTGACAGCATCTAGCGATCGCAGAACCCTAACTACTTTGATAGCTGCTGCACAAATGCGGTATGTTCTGGTGCAGCCAACCCTTCGGAGCAACACAGGTTGCACTCGCCCCACATTCCCAGCCAATAGATCATCCACTGCCAACTAAAAGCCTGGAAACACTTGACTACGATCATATCGGCTATATCCTCTCTAAGCCGCTTGAGCCGTTCCAGTGCAGCGACTTGTAATGCAACGTTACTACATTTGCTTACTCGGATAGTGTTGCCAAAAATTCCTCTGGCATTATTGCCGGAACTGAAGAAGTTACAAAATCAGATGTATTTCGCGTCACAATCATTTCTAAACCTGCGACATTCGCCGCAGCACTCGTTACAGCATCCTCAAAATCTGCAATGGAACTTTGCAACGCTTGCCGAATTACTTCGTCCGTTACGCTGGCAACTTGAATTCGCTGTAATAACCTTGATAGTAGTTCCCGTGCGGCTTCACTACCAATTTGACGGCGTAAGATGTAGAAAATATTGGTGACTGCATGACCTGAAACATATCCCTGTACTTGTTCCTGCGTCACTGTATTTAATGCTTGTGCAGAAGCAATCACAAACGGTTGGCGTTGCGCTAAAACATCCAGTAATACATCGCTATCAAACAGCACCCGCTTCAACTATATTTCTCCTCTAGATAATCAACATAAGATTCTGTTGAATAATCTGTAGGTAGCTGAATAGAACCGATTAGGCTTTGAGTCCAAGGATCAAGATTAGTCATGGGTTGTATGGTTGTATTGGGTGAAATAGATGACAAGGTTTCTTTCTCAATTGATGCCAATACGGATTGAACTAAACGCCAGCGATCGCTAATTGGCAATTGCAACGCCTGTTTTTGCAATTCCTGCAACGTCATTAGCTTTGTCTCCCTTCAAGCTCTCTCTACTAATTTTAATTGTGACGGCGACTTTGAGCTGTGAATGAGCTTTTAGTTGTGTCCTTACCGCGATCACGATCGCTCTGAACAACAGAAGACTATGCTCAATTAGTCCCCGATCTGATGTTTGATGTCAAGTCCAAAACTGACTTCTCGACTAAGCTGCGTCAAAAGATTAATGATAATTAGGCAATTTGCAGCGTACTGGGTTCAGGAATGGATTCACCTTCTGCAAGCCATGCTTCCAAGTACATTTCGATCGCGTCTTCACCGTTACGAATTGCTTCCTCACGAGTTTTGCCATGAGTGCAAGGCATAACAACGCGATCGCCAAACTCTGGAATCGTGACTAGGAAAAGCTCATCTTCATCAGACCATTGAACAATCATGCTGTAACGACTCATGAATCCTCGTCCTCCCTTAATTCTTCCAGTTGAGTTAATAACTGTGTCAACTGTTTTTCTAGGTATAGTGGCACATCATCCCCATCCTTGCCTGGAATTGTGAGTGTTTTCCCGATCAGAGGATGTCGCCAACGCTCATGGCTCCCTTTGCCGCGCTTAGGCAGATAAACAAAACCTTCACGCGCAATCTGAGCTTTCAACTCTCGAATTTTCCTGGGCATGGATATTGCCTGATTCTCTACTCTATTTTCTTACTTGCTTATACTCTCAATGTGTTGTTATACAGCGCTACTGCACTCTTCACTTCCCAACTACATCCTCACCAATAACTTGAGGGGTGTAACGTTCCGGTTGACGCAAAACCCTAGCTACTGCGATCGCTGCTGCACAAATGCGGTATGTTCTGGTGCCGCCAACCCTGACTGCAACACAGCTAACACTGACCCCATATTCCCAGCCAATAGGTCATTCACTGCCAACCATAAGCCGGGAAACACTTGACTTTTAATCACCCCATCTTCATCCACTGGCAGTAAAATATACTCTCCCTCTTGTAAATAAAACCAGTCCAGTTTCTGCTCAAACACTTGCCAAACGATATATTCTCTAATTCCATTGCGACGATAGGCACGTTTTTTATCACCGAGATCGATCGCTGCACTACTCGCCGCAATCTCTGCCACCAACTCCGGTGCCCCTTCTATATAATCATCCTCACTGAGGCGCGACTGACCTCCTGCTTGTTCCTCAATCAGCAGCACTGCATCGGGTTGGGGTTCGTTGTCCAAATCTAAACGAACGGTGGGTTCAATTCCTAACTCAATACCAGGTGTTGCAACCTTATAATTACCTAGCCAACCACTCAAATTTCCGTGAGGTTGAGCATGACTTCTAAATCTCCGTGCAGCAGGCACGTAGACAACTCCTTCAATTAGTTCAGCCTTCCTGAGATGAGGCATGGCATTGTAGCGTCGCTCAAATTGGTAGCGATTCAGGCGATCGCCACTTTCGAGTGGTGGAAGGGGCAAAGGTTGTTGAGGAGGTGTTTTGACCATTGCTTTGGGTTGTGGGTTTGGGTTTCTTACCCTGCATTCTCCGATCATATTTTAGATCCCCGACTTCTCTAAGAAGTCGGGGATCTTACCTTGTTAAACTAGAGTCCGCTAGCATGAGAAACCCATGCATATTCTGTTCGTTGAAGATGAAGCGAAAATTGCTAACTTCGTCCAAGCTGGGTTGAAGGAACAGGGATTTGTTGTCGATTACTGCGACAACGGAGACGATGGTTATACTCGCGCCTTGGATAATGAGTATGACGCGCTTGTGCTTGACATTATGGTGCCGGGAAAAGATGGGTTGTCTATCCTCAAAAACCTGCGCCGGAAAGGACAAAATGTGCCGATAATTTTGCTGACTGCTCGGAATGAATTGGATGACCGAATTGAGGGTTTAAACTTGGGTGCTGACGACTATATAGCGAAACCGTTTTTCGTTGAAGAACTCGTTGCCCGTATTCATGCCGTGGTGCGTCGGAGTGCAGGCGATCGCCAAAACTTGGTTTGTGTCGGACCCATTAAGCTAGATCGCATCACGCGAGAAGCAACCTGCAATCAGCATATAGTTGAACTCACCACCCGCGAGTTTAATCTCCTAGAATATCTAATGCGATCGCCTGGACGAGTCTTTACCCGCACGCAAATCTTGGAACACATCTGGGGCTATGATTTCAATCCCAATACCAATGTGGTCGATGTGTGCGTTCAACGGATTCGCAAAAAAATTGATTCCATCGGTGGCGCGGGTTGGATTGAAAGCATTCGCGGCGTTGGATATCGATTTCGCCAAACAGAGTCTTAATAGTGAAGTTGCGTTCCTTCCGTATCCGAATTGCTCTATTGTCTGCTGTTCTTGCAGGTAGCGCCCTAGCAGGGTTTGGATTAATTTCGTGGTGGCTGATTTATGAGGCGAAGGTAAGCCGTCTGGATGCAGAACTGGAGAGTCAATTGATGCGGGCAGGTCGTCCGCGATCGCCCGATAAGCGAAGCGCTGACTTGTCAGTTCGCTGGCAGTCTTATGAAACCTCACTTGGGCAGCCATTTGGCACAAGCGCAAAAACAGCGATCGCTATGTTGGTCATCGGTGCGGATGGCAATGTGCTGTATCGTTCCGAACAATGGGCTGCCGATCTAAATATCACGAACCTCTGGACATCACGCCCCCAACTGCCGCCGTTTCCACCACCTTCCGATCGACCAACAGCCCCATTTCCAGAACGTTTGCAACCCCCGCCTGATGTACCACCGCCCACGCCTCGATTCGTCACCCAGCGCAACTCAAGCGGAACATGGCGGATTGGTGCAGCCACGACACCTTTTACTCAGGTGGCGATCGCAGTAAGTTTAAACGCGATCGCTCAAGAGATGGTCGTCATCCGCAATATCTTCTTGATTTCAATTCCAGGGGTATTGCTACTTGTAGCAGGCGGTGCGTGGGGAATTGCTGGAAGCAGTTTACATTCTATTCGACGGCTAACCACAAGTATTGGAAATGTCACCGCTAGCGGTTTGGAACAACGGGTTCCCATCGGGACAACGGATGTTGAATTTGTCGAGTTGATTCAGGTGTTCAACAAAATGTTGTCACGTTTGGAACGCAGTTTTAAGCAAGCGTCCCGCTTCAGTGGGGATGCTGCACACGAACTCAAGACTCCGCTAGCAATTTTGCAAGGAGAACTGGAACGCACCCTGCAACAAGCCGAACCTGGCTCAGAGGTGCAACAAAGCCTGAGCAATTTACTGGATGAAGTACGCCGACTGACTGGGATTGTGCGTAAACTGTTGCTGCTTTCTCTAGCAGATGCAGGACTTATGAACTTGCATCGAGTTGAGGTGGATTTGTCTAGTTTGTTAATTGAGATGTTGGAAGATATCGAACTGCTGGCACCCCATCTAGAGATTCAAACAGAAATTGCTGATGGCTTGCGCGTACAGGGCGATCGCGACTTACTCATTCAGGTCTTGCAAAACTTGATTAGCAATGCCATTAAATATAATCTCGCAAACGGCTGGATTCGGATTGATGCTTGTCGTCAGGACACAACGGTAGTAATTACTATCAGTAATTGCTCTCAAGAGATTCCTCTGGGTGAGCGAAACCGCATTTTTGACCGTTTCTATCGCGGCGATCCAGCCCGAACGCGCAAAGTAGAGGGAATTGGATTAGGACTGAGCTTGGCGCGGGAAATTGCGCGTTCGCACGGTGGCGATCTGACGCTTGATCCGACTTTATCTGCACAGACTGCATTCACTCTAACCTTACCAGTGGGGTTGTAGAAGCAGTGTTATTCTTGTACAGAGAAAGCTTTGATAACTTTATGAAAGCTAACGACACAAAGCGTGTGAATAACAACAAATAATTTGTCATCCGGCATTAGTCGTTGCCTTCACTCGGTTCTTGTTCACAATATGCCTTCAATCGCTTGCCGCTAACCGCTCCAAACGGGAAGATTCAAACAGAGCCTTGCCCCACCACAATAACTCTCAGCACTCCTACGAGAACAAGGGGGGCTAAAAAACTGCCAAGCCATACGAGAGCCGCACAACCTAGAACCGCAAGCTCGCGAACTCCGATAATCTGGCGATGTAGAGAAACGGTGAGATTGGCGCTCTTGCCGTTCTTCGGCTGCGATATCGCTGATTCAAATATGTCTAATCTCTCTGACCACTGTCACCTTGACATCCCACACTTTACAATTAGTAATGTTGCCAGAGACAGGGAAAAGGATTTCTTGATATTCCGCGTAATTGAAATCCAGCCTGCACTGGCTACGAAGGCAACATTGATTTCCTGGCTTGTAATGCTTGCAGGTGGTCGCCAACGGTTCGTTGTATTTACTCTAGAGACCAATTATGAAAGACCTCACTCGTTATCGAAACATTGGCATCTTCGCTCATGTCGATGCTGGCAAGACCACCACAACTGAAAGAATCCTGAAACTGACAGGTAAAATCCACAAAATTGGTGAGGTACACGAAGGCGCGGCGACGACAGACTTCATGGAACAGGAGCAAGAGCGCGGGATTACGATTCAGTCGGCTGCGACTACCTGTTTCTGGAACGATCACCAACTGAACATCATCGATACCCCAGGACACGTTGATTTCACCATTGAGGTCTATCGTTCCCTTAAGGTTCTTGATGGTGGCATTGGTGTTTTCTGTGGTTCAGGTGGAGTCGAACCGCAATCTGAAACCAACTGGCGCTACGCTAACGACTCCAAAGTCGCTCGCATCGTCTACATCAATAAGCTCGATCGCACGGGTGCTGATTTTTATCGAGTCGTCAAGCAAGTCGATAAAGTGCTTGCTGCCAAGCCACTGGTAATGGTGTTGCCGATTGGCGTTGAAGAACAGTTTTGCGGCGTGGTCGATCTGCTGACCCGTAAGGCATGGGTGTGGGATAACTCTGGCGATCCGATGAACTATAAGATCAAAGATGTTCCTGCCGATATGGTCGATCAGGTCGAGACCTACCGCGAACAGTTGATTGAGCTAGCGGTTGAGCAAGACGATGCTGTGATGGAACAGTATCTAGAAGGGGAAGAGCCGTCTATGGACGATCTGAAGCGTTGCATTCGCAAGGGTACCCGCGACTTGGCGTTTTTCCCGACCTACTGCGGCTCGTCGTTTAAGAATAAGGGCGTACAGTTGGTGCTGGATGCCGTGGTTGACTACCTGCCGAACCCGATGGAGGTCAAACCTCAGCCAGAGGTGGATCTGGAAGGGCATGAAACAGGCACGTTTGCGATCGTCGATCCAGAGAAACCATTGCGGGCACTCGCGTTTAAGATCATGGACGATCGCTTCGGTGCTTTAACCTTCACGCGCTTGTACTCCGGTACGTTGTCCAAGGGCGATACCGTACTTAACACCGCCACAGGTAAGACCGAACGGGTCAGCCGTTTGGTTGAGATGCATGCCAATTCTCGCGAAGAGATCGACTCAGCTCAGGCGGGTGACATTGTGGCGATCGTTGGCATGAAGAACATCCGAACCGGGCACACCATCTGCGATCCCAAGAATCCCGCAACGCTAGAGCCAATGGTCTTTCCAGAACCCGTCATTTCCATTTCGGTCAAACCGAAGCTAAAGGGGGGTGAAGAAAAGATGGTCGGTGCGCTCACTAAGATGGTGCAAGAAGACCCGTCTTTCCATATGGTGACAGATGAGGAGAGCGGCGAAACGATTCTCAAGGGGATGGGTGAGCTACATCTCGACATCAAGGTGGACATTCTGAAGCGCACCCACGGGGTGGAGGTGGAGGTGGGTAAACCACAGGTAGCCTACCGCGAGTCGATTACGAAACGCCTCGAAGACAGCTACGTCCACAAGAAGCAGTCTGGTGGTTCTGGTCAATTTGCCAAAATTGGCTATGTAATTGAGCCGGGTGAACCAGGCAGCGGTTTCCAATTTGAGTCAAAGGTGACGGGTGGCACCGTGCCGAGAGAATATTGGCCAGCGGTGGAAAAAGGCTTTGAAAGCTGCGTCGATCGCGGTGTATTGGCTGGGTTCCCCTGCATGGACTTAAAGTTCACGCTGCTTGAAGGGGGTTTCCACCCTGTAGACTCGTCGGCAATGGCGTTTGAGATTGCTGCAAAAGCCGCTTATCGGCAGTCTGTTCCTAAGGCTGCGCCTCAGTTGCTCGAACCGATCATGAATGTCGATGTATTCGCGCCAGATGATTATATGGGCGATATCATCGGCGATCTTAACCGCCGCCGGGGGATGATGAAATCTCAGGAGACAGGTCAGACGGGGGCACGCATTAAGGCAGATGTGCCTTTGAGCGAAATGTTTGGCTACATTGGCGATCTGCGTACCATGACATCTGGGCGTGGACAGTTCTCAATGTCGTTCTCGCACTACGCTCCTTGCCCCAGTAACATCGCGGAAGAGGTGATCAAGGAAGCGAAAGAGCGTCAGGCTGCGAACTAGGGCATTGGCTCCGGTGGAGCGATTCGTCGGGGTCAATAACCGATAGCAATCCTCCATCAGTCGTGAGATTTTTGCGTAGTGTGAGCGTCCTGCTTGCGTTCAGTCCCAGGCAAGATGCCCGCACTACCGATTCTCATGACTTAAATAGGATTGCTGTATATAGATGTGAATTTTCTGGCGGTTCGTCGATATTAATTTGTTATGAAGCTGAATCCTCTGCCTACAGAAGTCATTCTGAGCCATCCCCGTTCTACCGTTGGTCATTTATATCTAGACTGGCATCCCCAGCCGGGAGCATATCTGGAAGTCGAGGGTCAGACATACATGGTTTTAGAACGTAGGCATCGCTATCTACTCAGATCGGGACGTTATCAGCTTCACAAGATTGCTCTCTATGTTCAAAAGTTCGATGCCCCAGCAGAGTGCAGTCTGTTGGACGGGCGCTGGGTAATTGGAGATATCACCTGCTCATACAATGCTCGCTCTGAGTTGCTTCGATGTGCGATCAATCCCAGTGGCTCTTGCGATCGCTGTGTTGATTATCAGCCCTTTTAGAATCTCTGTTCGTCCCATTTGCGGCTTACACTAGCTTGTTGCTAATAACAATGAGCGATCGCGGTATCTTCACTAACATCTCAGGCAATTACTTTCCTTGAGAACTCTAATATTTCTTCAGCTCAGCTTCAACTCAATCGACTTGTTCCAATGGAATTAATTTTCTGATTTTGCCCATTACAACTATCTAAAAATAGAGCATATACACATTGAGCAGGTTAACTCTAGTGTCAGCGATGAACCAACTATTGAGCGATCGCCAGTTGGGAATTCAACAATAAAAAAAATAATTTTTCCCAAAGAGCCGACCCAAAAATAGCTATTTTCTTACAAATAAAACTCCATAATTTTATCAGAAAATTGATTAAGTTATATTAATAAAAAATAAATTGATGAATAACAGCCTCTCTAGTGGGAATACTAAGTTATAGGAAGTTTAAAAATCCGCACAAACGTAACAGTGGCTATGGCTAACACGACAATCGGGCTATTGGGCTACAGTATTGGAGAACAAGTTTATGCGGGAAGCCGCACTCTGGTTTATCGGGGTATCCGGAAATCAGACAGGCAACCAGTTGTGATAAAACTACTGCGAAATGAGTTTCCTCGCTTCAACGAACTCATTCACTTCCGCAACCAGTACATCATTGGTAAAAACCTAGATTTTCCTGGTATCGTCAAGACCTATAGCCTGGAGAGCTACTATAACCGCTACGCTCTGATTCTGGAAGATTTTGGCGGCATTTCCTTGTGTAGCTACCTCACTTCTGTAGCAGAAGCAAGCAAGCAAGGCGCAGAAATGTCTGGCTTGCCGATACCCTTATTTCTCTCCATAGCTGTTCAAATTGCCCATACCCTTGACGGACTCTGCCGCCACCGCGTCATCCACAAAGATATCAAACCCGCCAATATTGTCATTAACCCTACCAGCAAGGAGGTAAAACTGATTGACTTCAGCATAGCCTCCTTGCTGCCACGAGAAACCCAAGAAATTCAAAATCCCAATGTCCTCGAAGGCACTTTACCCTATATCTCTCCCGAACAAACAGGGCGGATGAATCGGGGGATTGATTACCGCACGGATTTCTACTCTTTAGGGGTTACTTTCTACGAAATGCTAACGGGACAGTTGCCCTTCCAAACGGATGACCCGATGGACTTAGTACACTGTCACCTTGCCAAGCAGCCTATCCCAGTCCATCACCTCAACAAGGGCGTTCCGTCAGTACTGTCGTTCATAGTTAGCAAACTGATGGCGAAGAATGCGGAAGACCGCTATCAAAGTGCGCTGGGACTCAAGTACGATCTGGAAAATTGTTTGCAGCAGTGGAAAGAGACAGGTGAAATAGCTAAATTTGACTTGGCAACACGAGATTTATGCGATCGCTTCATCATTCCCGAAAAATTATACGGTAGAGAAAGCGAAGTATTCTCCCTGCTGGCAGCATTCGAGCGCGTGAGTGCAGGTAGTACGGAAATGATGCTCGTTGCTGGTTTTTCCGGCATTGGCAAAACTGCTGTTGTCAACGAAGTTCACAAACCAATTGTGAGACAGCGAGGCTACTTTATTAAAGGCAAGTTCGACCAATTTCAGCGCAACCTTCCTTTCAGTGCTTTTGTACAAGCTTTTCGAGACTTAATGGGTCAATTGCTATCGGAAAGTGACGCTAAAGTTGAGCAGTGGAAAACTCAAATTTTGGCAGCTTTGGGCGAAAATGCTCAAGTTGTTGTTGACGTGATTCCAGAACTAGAGCGGATTATCGGACATCAGCCCCCAGCACCAGAACTTTCTGGGAGTGCCGCCCAAAATCGATTTAATCGCTTATTTGCGAACTTCATCTCTGTCTTTACAACCGAAGAACATCCCCTCGTCATCTTCTTAGACGACTTGCAATGGGCTGATTCAGCCTCATTGAACTTGATTCAACTCCTGACGAGCGATCGCGATCGCCCCTATCTCTTTTTAATGGGAGCGTATCGAGATAACGAAGTCAGTCCGGTACACCCTTTGATGCTGACATTATCCGACATTCAAAAAGCCGGAGCAACGGTAAACACTATTACCCTACCTCCGCTCGCTCAAGCAGACCTAAATTGTTTAGTTTCCGATACTCTAGCTTGTTCTACAGCGTTGGCTCTGCCTTTGACAGAACTCGTTTATCAAAAAACCCAAGGCAATCCATTTTTCAGCACACAATTCCTGAAATCTTTGCAGGTCGATGGGCTAATTGAATTTAATTTTGAAGCTCGGTATTGGCAGTGCGCTATTGCCACAGTGCGAACCTTGGCACTGACGGATGATGTGGTGGAGTTCATGGCGCTTCAGTTGCGAAAGTTGCCACCACAGACGCAGGAAGTTTTGAAGTTAGCTGCCTGCATTGGCAACCAGTTTGATTTAGCAACGTTAGGAATTGTTAGTGAAAAATCGCCAATAGAAACAGCAAATGTTCTGTGGAAAGCGCTACAATAAGGGCTAATTTTACCCGTTAGCGAAGTTTATAAATTTTACCTGGGAGAAGGGAATGGGGAATTAGCCATCGGTCAGAAAGACTCCGACCCATTACCAACCTACAAATTTTTACACGATCGCGTTCAACAAGCCGCTTACTCCTTAATTGCCGCCAGCCAAAAACAGGCAACTCACCTGAAAATCGGGCAACTCCTGCTCCAAAATACCCCGATTCAAGAACGGGACGAGCGGATTTTTGCCATTGTCAACCAATTGAATATGGGATGGGAATTAATTTCTCAACCAGCGGAAATCGAAGAACTAGCGCGGTTGAACTTGACAGCAGGACGGAAAGCAAAAGCATCTACAGCCTATGCTGCGGCGGTGAAGTACCTGAGTACGGCGATAAATTTGCTCTCAGGCGATTCTTCGGGGGAGACACTTAGCGATCGCTGGCAGACTCAGTACGATTTGACCCTAGAAATCGTTGTGGAAGCGGCAGAGGCGGAATATCTCAACACAAATTTCCCCGCCGCCAGTAGCTTAGTGGAAATGGTGTTGCAGCACGGGAAAACACTGCTCGATCGCATCCCGGCTTACGAGATCGAGATGCAAATTCACGTAGCCCAATATAAATTTAACGATGCTACTGACACGGGATTACAAGCATTGGAACTGCTGGGCTACCCCGTCAACCTGAGCGAACAAGACTTTTTAGTGGAACTGCCCGCTCTAGAAGAGCTGGAAGACTACCCCCTAATGACCGATCCGACCCAACGGGCAGCCATGCGGATTCTTCAAGCCAGTTTGGCTTCCATTTTCGCTGGCAGACCGCAAATTCTGCTACCAGTAGTCCTGACGCAATTGAAACTGTGTATTGAAGGCGGTAACTCCCCGCTGGCATCGAGTGCTTATGCCTGGTACGGCATGCTTCTATGCGGTGCTCTGGGCAACATTGATACGGGATATCAGGCAGGGCGACTGGCACTGCAACTGCTTGACGCTAGAGAACACAAAGCCGTTACTTACAATATGTTCTATTCCTTCATCCAGCACTGGAAGGAGCCTGTACGAGAAAGCCTATCTCCTCTAGCCGAGGGCGTACAGAGCGGTCTGGAAAGCGGAAACAACGAATATGCTGGCTACTGTGCCATCAACTATTGCTTCTACAATTTTCTGGTGGGAGAAAACCTGGAAACCGTTAAACAAGACCAGGTAAAATACCGTGACTTACTGTTGAAGTTAAAACAGGAACACTCCCTCTGTTTGTCTCAGATATGGCATCAACTGTTGTTGAATCTGTTGGGGAAGGCAGCAAATCCACTCGAGTTAATTGGTGAGAGTTTTGATGAATCCGTGATGTTGCCTCACCTAATAGCCGAGAACAACTACTACGCCCTGTTTATCGCCTATTTGGCAAAGACGATGCTGTTCTATGTGTTGGAAGAGTCCAATCGAGCAGTTGATAGTGCCGCCAATGCAGCCAAATACTCTAGCGCAGGCGCAGGTGCGGAGTATTTCGTCACTCTGCACTTATACCAATCCCTGGCACTGCTGGCGAACTATGCCAACGTCAGTTTGTCAGAGCGATCGCATTACCTAAGTCAGGTTGCCGCTAACCAGGAAAAAATGCAGCTTTGGATGCAGCACGCTCCGATGAACTACGAGCATAAATATCATCTAGTAGAAGCAGAAAAAGGGCGTTGCATAATAAAGTATGAATTCAAGGTGCTTAGCCATGCAATGTCCTCGTTGTGGTTCTACTCATACCCGTAAGAATGGTGTGAAGCAAGGTAAGCAAAATCACATCTGTGCGGAATGTGGT